>JBGTHX010000253.1:0-19675 GCA_041746055.1 Lewinella sp.
GAGAATGGAGCCGGGAAACTGATACTGGGTCAGTACCCGGGCCGCTTCGAGAGCGCCGGCCATACCACTGGCGTTATCGTTGGCGCCGGGGCTGTCGCTGGTGCCGTCCAGGGCGTCGCTGACGCGGCTGTCGATATCGCCGCTCATCATGATGAAGCGGTTGGGATCGGCGGTGCCGCGCTGGATGGCGATAACGTTCACCACCCAGGTATCCTCCTGGATGCGGCTCTCGGGGTCGCCCTCTACGAGGTTGCGCTGGTACATCACCTCGAGGCAGCCGCCGCAGGCTTCGCTGATGCGCTCGAATTCGTCGTGGACCCAGCGGCGGGCGGCCCCGATGCCGCGGGTGTCGCTGGTGGTGTCGCTAAGGGTGTGTCGGGTACCGAAGTTGACCAGGGTGGTCACGTCGGCCTCTATGCGGGTGGGGTCCGGAGCATCGGCAATGTCGTACATCCGCGGATCGGCGGCGGGCGGCGGCGCGGCGGGTGCGGAGGTCTGGGCTAAAGCCGGGGCTGCGGGCAGCAGCAGGAGGGAGAATAGGTAAGGGCGCATGGGGCTATCTTGAGGGGGCGTTAAGATAGCGTCCCTCCGATGAGATACCGACTGGCTGCCGTCCTGCTATTGCTCTTTGTCGCCCACGGCCTCAAGGGGGTGGCCGATACGCTGCAGTTCCACTACGATTCGTCGCCCTACGCCCGGCTGGGCCACGAGGCTTTCTGGAACCCCGAAGAATCGTGGAAAGCCAAGTACGCCCATGACGCATCCGGCGCCCTCATCCGCCCGCTGCGCGAAAAATTCCCCGGCTCGAGCACCATCTTCGTAGCGGCCACCGACGCCTGGCACCTGAGCCAAAGCCTGCAGTACGCCTGTATCCGGCTGGCGGTGTGCCTGCTGCTGGTGCCCCTGCTGGGGTGGCGGGGGGTGTGGGCTTACGTGGGGGTGTTTGTGGGGGTATGGGTGGTGCAGGGGGCGGGGTTTTGGCTGGGGTATAGTTAGGGTGGACGGACCTCAGGGTTGGTGCACTCGCATTGCAGAGCCACGCCACAGGCCTGGCTACCCAAATAGAAGACCGAAACGCAGGCAGGGGCCCGGGTAGACGGCCCTATGGGTCGGCTCACTCAGACGGCAGAGCCAGGCCACAGGCCTGGCTACCCGGCAAATCCGTAAGCCGACTAAATTACAGGCAGCAAACTAGATTCAGGCGGAGGACACGGGTAGACGACCCTATGGGTCGGCTCAGCAGTAGTAGGAGCCAGGCCACAGGCCTGGCTACCCAGATAGAAGACCAAACCGGAGGCGGGGGCCCGGATAGGTGACCCTGTGGGCCGACTCGCTTAGGTGGCAGAGCCGGGCCACAGGCCTGGCTACCCGGCGGAAGGCTAATCGCAGGCAGGGGCCCGGGTAGACGACACTGTGGGTCGGCTCACTCAGACGGCAGAGCCAGGCCACAGGCTTAGCTACCCAGTAGCTGGTGACATTATACTGAACCCTTTACCTGCCGGATCACACCGGTAAACATCTCCTCTACAGAGGGATGGACATAGGTGTGCGGCCAATTCTTCCAGTTCGTTACCAAACCTGCTGCGACGGGATTTTGCAATACGTACCACATGGCACGCGTAAAGCTGCCCCTGCGAACACGGCGATCAAAGTAATCGGCTGCCCAAAAGGCCGACCCGGTGCGGTTGAGTAGTTGGTTGGACAGGCGTCCCGTATGGCTTTTGTGGCGGCCCACGATGCCGCCTAAACTATCCGGCAGGGATAAGGATGTACCCGCACGCAGTATTACATGGACATGATTTCCCATCACGCATACTCCGTACACGAAGACATCACCCTGATCGGTTAGAAATCGCCAGGAATCAAGGACGAGACGTGCTATTTTCGAATCACTCAAGTAGAAAGGGCCCCGCTTTGAGACGTGCAGGGCTTCGTCAAGCCGGCGTTCGTATCCTTTGTTTATCCGATTGAGAAGTATGCTCTTGATTGAGTCATGCGGTCCAGGGGGCACCTGCAGCAGTTCAGCTTCCAATGCTTCCAGTTGTCGTCGACGCCAATTAACGATCCGATCAACCTCATTTTGTGGAATGCTACCAGCCAACCGATAGGTCAGATGGACGGCGTCGAAATCCAGGGGATCGTGGGGAAGTCGATTGCGCACGGGGGAATGTCTTTACGCTAAAATAAACATTTTGTTTCAAAAACAACAAGAAGATTGGTATATGAACGTATGGGTCCTCTTGCACATGTGATGAGCGCCAGGTCACAGGCCTGGCTACCCATAGAAGGCTAATCGCAGGTAGGGGCCCGGGTAGACGGCCCTATGGGTCGGCTCAGCAGTAGTAAGAGCCAGGCCACAGGCCTGGCTACCCGGACACCACAAATCAGCCAACGCCGTACTTTGTGGTCAATCCCCCACCCCATGAACCAACGCTATCTTCTACCCCTCGCCCTGCTGCTGCTCGTAGCTGCCGCAGCCGTGACCGCCGATATCTCCGCCGACCAGGTGAAAGCGGCGGCTACCGTACTGGGCATCGACTTTCTCGACGACGAGGAGATCGAGCTGATGCTGCCCGACCTGCAGGAGAACCTGGCGACGTTAGATACGATTGGCAAGGTCGACATCCCGAACAGCCTCTCCCCCGCCCTGGTGTTTAATCCGGTACTGCGTCAGGAGCAGCTCCCGGCCGACACGAGCGTCTCCGCACCCGCGACCCCGCCGGAAATACTCACCGTGAATGCCGACACGCTCGGACTGGAATGGGCCACCGTAGAGCAACTGGCGACCATGATTTACGCCCGGAAGATCACGAGCCGTAAGCTCACCGAATTTTTCCTGGACCGCCTGAAGAAGAATGACCCGACCCTCCACTGCGTGATCACCCTCACCGAGGAGCGCGCGCTGGCCAAGGCCGACCAGATGGATGCCGAGCTAGCCGCCGGAAAGTACCGGGGCTACCTGCACGGTATCCCCTACGGAGCCAAGGACCTGCTTGCCGCCCGCGGCTACCCCACCACCTGGGGCGCCAAACCCTACGAGGGACAATCGATCGATATGGACGCCGCCGTTGTCGAGCAACTGGACGCGGCCGGCGCCGTACTCTGCGCCAAACTCAGCATGGGCGCCCTCGCCATGGGGGACGTCTGGTACGGTGAAAAGACCCGCAACCCCTGGGACACGGAGCAAGGCAGCAGCGGATCTTCCGCCGGATCGGCCAGCGCCGTAGCCGCCGGACTCCTCCCCTTCGCCATCGGCACCGAAACGCTCGGTAGCATCGTGAGCCCGAGTACGGTGTGCGGCACGACCGGATTACGGCCCACCTTCGGACGTGTCTCGCGCTACGGAGCCATGGCCCTGAGCTGGTCGATGGATAAGATCGGTCCGATCACCCGCTCGGCCACCGACGCCGGACTGGTACTCGCCGCCATCGCGCACTATGACCCGCGCGACGCCCACGCTATCCGGGCCGGTTTCCAGTTTGAGCTGCCAAAGAATAACTCAGGCACCCGTAAGCGGATCGGCTACCTCAAGGGCAGCTTCGCCGGCGACTACGATTTCGCGGCCAATGACTCCGTTGCCCTCAATGAACTGCGCGAACTCGGCTACGAGCTGGTTGAGATCGAGCTACCCGATGCGCCGGATATCGGATTCCTGCTGGGCGTAGAGGCCGCAGCGGCCTTCGAATCGCTGACCCGGAGCGGCGACGACGACCTGCTCACCCGCCAGCAACGGAACGCCTGGCCCAACAGCTTCCGCACCGCACACTTCGTGCCGGCCGTGGCCTACGTGCAGGCCAACCGCCTCCGCCGCGATCTGATGGAAAAGATGGAAGCGCTATTCGACGAGAAGCATATCGACGTTTACGTGAATCCCAGCTGGAATT
Organism: Lewinella sp.; assembly: GCA_041746055.1. Taxonomy (GTDB): domain Bacteria; phylum Bacteroidota; class Bacteroidia; order Chitinophagales; family Saprospiraceae; genus Neolewinella. Next base: position 3,885 of record JBGTHX010000253.1, read on the forward strand.
CAAGCAGCCTGTTCATCACCAACATGACGGGCCACCCTTCCATCACGGTACCGAACGGAATGCACGAGGGGACGCCGACCAGCATCACCTTTACGGGGCGGCTGTTCCGGGAGCAGGATCTGGTGAATATCGCGAATGCTTACCAGCGGGCTACCCCATGGGATGACCGGCACCCTGAAGCGTTTTAAGGTAGGCCTCCAGTTTGGCCATGGCGCGGGCGCGATGGCTGAAGCCGATCTTTTCGTCCTGGGTCATCTGGGCGAAGCTGCGGCCATCCCCTTCAGTGGGAATGAATAAAGGATCGTAACCGAACCCGCCCTGGCCGGTGGGAAAGGTGGCGATGCGCCCCTCGCACTTACCTTCGAACAGCTGCTCGACCCCACCCTGCAGCAGGCAGATGATGGTGCGGAAGCAGGCCAGCCGGTCCTTGCGGTCGCTGAGCTCGGAAAGCAGTTTCATATTATTACTCTCCGCACTGCGCTGGGGGCCGGCATAGTGAGCGGTATGGACGCCCGGGGCACCCTGCAGACAGTAGACCTCCAGACCGGTATCTTCACTGAAACAGTCATAACCGTGGTGCTGCAGGACGTGCAGGGCCTTGAGGCGCGCATTGCCCTCGAGGGTATCGGCAGTTTCAGGGATCTCCTCCGTACAACCGATCTCCTTAAGGCTACGGAAGGTGTAGCGGTCGCCCAACTGCCGCTGGATCTCAGCGATCTTGTTCGGATTATTGGTTGCGAAGACGAGCTGCTGGTTCATGGCGTTTTCATATTACGACGCGTAATATAACAGGATGTCACCGTGAAGTTGCCGCGGATTTTCAAAACCGGGCAAAAAAAATGGGCAAGCACACCAGTCGCTCAACCTCCTATCCTTGCTGCGTTTCCGCCCTGGGGAGATTCAGAAGGAGCTGACCGTGTGCCGCCCAAGCCACAAAGGTAGTGGCTTAATCCGGTATTCAAAAGTTTGGGCGCAATTATTTGGGCCCGCCGGCAGCTTAGATGACGTTACCTTTTTCGTCCCACTGCACCTGCTCGTTACGTTTGTCCTGGTCGACGTAGAGGGGCAGCCACTTGGGGTCGTAGGCCAGTCCGTACTGGTCGAGCACCTCCTGCGGGGGGCCGTCCCAGACGTTGGCCTGGTTACCAACGTAGCCCAGGTCATCGATGCCCTGCTTGCTGGTGTAATAGGCAGTCAGCGCCATGAAGCGCGCATGGTTGAAGAACTGTACTCCGGGAGACTGCATCTTGGCTTCGGGGTCGGGATAGGCGATCTCGTCCACGATGGCGACCCGCTCCTCCTCGGTGAGCTCGGTAAACGACTTACCGTCGTGCCGACGGCTGCTGTCGGCGTTGAGCCAGGCCAGGCCTCCCCGGAGCCGGGTAGCGTGAATGGCGGGCTGATCCTTGGCCATGAATTCACAGAATTCACTGTATCCGCTAGCCTCTACGTCTGGAATGATGATGTTGCCCAGTACCACTAGGGTTTCCAGTTCGGCATCGGAGAAGAAGCGCTCGCTGCGGAGGTCCTCTTCCCGCTCGGCCTCGTAGGCGGTGCGCAGGCCGTAGCCTTTGGTTTCCGCCTCCACGGCGGAGGTGGGAACGGGATCGCCCTGGCGATCGCAGCCGACGGTCGTGGCGATGAATGCCGTGCCGACGGCACCGCCCAGTATGGTTTTTAGCGATTTACGACGGTCCATCAGATATTCATTTTTTTGAGTTCTTCGACGATGTGGTCTCCCTGCCGCCAGGCGAGGGCGAGGATGGTCCAGGTGGGGTTTTTGTCGGCCTGGCTGGCGAAGGTGGCCGCGTCAGAGATGAAGACGTTGGGGGAATCGTGCAGCTTGCCCCAGCGATCGGTGGCACTGGTCTTGGGGTCGTCACCCATCCGCGCGGTACCCACCTCGTGAATGATGGCTCCGGGGGCCAGCAGACCGTACTCCCTGTCTTTGCCCGGCTCCGCCGAGATTTGTTCGGCTCCCATGTTGTCCAGGATCGAGCGCAGGGTCTTTTGGGCGTGCTGCGCCTGCTTGTATTCGTAGTCCGACCAGGTGTAGTTGAAGCGCAGGGTCGGAATGCCCCACTCATCGACCGCTCCACTGGGATCGATCTCGCAGTAGTTCTCGTAGCGGGCTACCGACTCGCCGCGCATGGCCATGCCGACGTAGGCGCCGTAATGGCGGTTCACTTCGTCGAGCATCTTGCGGCCGTAACCGCCGACCCGCTCTCCGACGGCGCGCTGCATTTCCAGGAATCCGCCGCCGAAGCCGTAGCTGGGCATACCCATGCCGCCCCAGACTTCGATGTGGTATCCGCGGGGGAAGTCGAGTTTCTTGTTGTCCTCCCACCAGGGGGCATAGACGTGGAGCCCACCCGTACCATCTTCGTTGTAGCGTTTCCGATCTAGCAAACTGGGTACGAAGCCACTGACGTTGAGGCCGGTGCTGTCGTGGAGGTAACGCCCCACTACCCCACTGCCGTTGCCGAGGCCGTTTTCCTGACCGGGCGCGCGGCTGTTGAGCAGCAGACGGGAAGTTTCACAGGCGCCGGCGGCGAGCACGACGACTTTACCTTTGAGGGTGTATTCCCGCCGGTCCTCCTTGCTTACGTAACTGACGCCCGTAGCGCGGCCGGTGGAGTCGGTAATGACTTCGCGGGCCATCGAATCGGTGTAGAGATCTACCGTTCCTACACTGTTCATAGCCGGAATGACCAGCGCACTGCTGGCACTGAAATCCGCCTTTACCATACAGCTGCGGCTGCACTGGGCACAGTAAAAGCATACCCCCCGCTCGTCGTTCACCTTCTTGGTGACGATACTGAGCCGGCTAGGCAGGAAGGGCACGCCTACGTTTTTGGCGTGCTTGGAAATCAGCAACTCGTGCAGGCGCGGCTTGGGCGGGGGCAGGAAGAAACCGTCGGGGTCGTTGTGCAATCCCTCATTGGTACCGAACACCCCGATGAGCTTATCCACCTTGTCGTACCAGGGCTTGACCTCATCGTAGGTGATGGGCCAGTTGGCTCCGATGCCGTCCTTGTCACGGTGCTTGAAGTCGTCGGGACCGAAGCGCAGACTAATGCGTCCCCAGTGATTGGTACGACCGCCGAGCATTCGGCTGCGAAACCACTCAAAGTTGGTACCCGGGGTGGTAGTGTAGGGCTCGCCCGGTATCTGCCAGCCCCCGAAGGCGGCATTGAAATCCCCAAACGGGCGCGTGGTAGAGGCACCACGGCGCGGACTCTCGTAGGGCCAGCGCATCTGGGTCCGCATGTCATTATCCTGGGGATCGAAGTAAGGGCCCGCCTCAATGATGGCTATGTTCAGACCGTTCTCGGCCAGCCGGCGGGCGGTCATCCCGCCACCGGCTCCGGAACCGACGATGATCGCGTCGTATTCCTTATCGTTTTTCTTGATTTGCACGAAACGTAGTTGAATGAGTCAGTAAGATACTAATTCGATTTACTTATCCCACCGGGCGGCAGAAATTGCAGCTTGCCGGTCGGGACCCACACAAAATACGGTGGGGGCACCTTTCTTAGAAAGGTGCCCCCACCGGGACGGAACAAATCTGGTAATACAGACTAGTTCTTGGTAAAGACCAGGCTGAAATCCTTACCGGGCACGCCGCAGCCGCCATCGGTAGATCCGAAATCGGTGAATTCAATGGTGAAGGTCGAATCATCCGTCAGGTTGAATGAGGCGGTACCTTTCTGGGTCGCGGCGATACTACCGGAACCGCAACCGGCGCCGGAGTCGATGGCCGTAGCCGTAACCACATCGCAGGCAAAATCCAGGGTAACGGTACCCCCGTTGAACTGGTAACCCGGATTGGCGTAGGTACCCACCGCAAAGGTGCGCCGGGTAGTCGATCCGGGAACGAGCTCCAGGGTGATCTCACGGGAGAAGGGCGGGTTGCCCAGCGCCTGAACCGGTTCGCCGAAAAGCAGGAACTCGTCGTAGACATAACCGTAAGTGATGGTATACCCTCCGGAGAACAGGTCGTCAGGCAGCGGACAGGTGGCATTGATGTTAAAGTCAAAAATGCCGCCGAAGGCGCTGGTGATGGCGGAGGTAGAGTTCTCCGATCCGAAAACGCGGCCGTCGGCCTTTTCGACCTCGGTGACGATCTGGAACCGGTCACCCGACTTCACGGAGTCAAGGGGAACGCCGGCAAAGTTGGCTGCCTCACTGAAGGGGATGGTGACCGTCACGCCAAGGTTTCCGTTGGGCCCGGCCGTGAAGTCGGAGGGCGTATAGGTACGGAACAGATTGGACTCGGTGGAAAAGTCCGTGCGGCCACCGCCTAGGGTGTTGTCGTCAAAGGCAATGTAGACGCGGTACTCCGTTACATCTTGCCCACCGGCATTGTCGACGAAGTCCACTTCCATTTCGTAGGAGGAAGCCTGTAGATTAGCCAGGTCAAACTCGCCGGTACGCAGCTCCACCAGACGGGGGAAGGCGCCGAAGAGCAGCGTATCCTGGGTAACGATCGGTGCGAGTTCTTCATCCTTACAGCCGGTGACCACGAGTGCAACCACCGCCAGCAGAAAGAGTGATTTGTTAAGCATATTTTATGATTTGGCCGTCCCACGGTCCCCGCAGGACGGCTAAAGTTTAGGTAAGGTTAGCGGGGATGCCTAGTAGTTGCAGCTGGCATCGTTGGTATCCCAGAATACCGGATCGGTGAATTGCTTCTGCTCGGCGTTCAGGTTGCGGTTAATGTACACCGAGGGGTAGAGCGCGGAGCGGATAAAGGCGCCCGGGTTGGGATCGATCCCCGGCTGCAGGTCGGATGGCAGACAGGTGCGCCGGTACAGGTTGTAAGCTTCCAGGCCATTACCCCAGAGGGCGATCATGTACTCTCGGGCTACGATACCGAGCTTGCCGCTGTCGTCGGCGTCATCGTACTCGTCCATGACGTAGCTGAGGTAGTCGTTTTCCAGGCTATCGGAAGAGTAGGTATCCGAAACCGTGACGGTGACCGGAACGGTAGCAATGACTTCTCCGCCGTCCACTTTCGACTCAAAGGCCGTTACACGGTCGAAAGACAGTTTGATACCCATTTCGAGCAACTCCCGTGCATCGCCATCGTAGCTGCCGGTGAGGGCGGCCTCGGCGAGGATGAAGTGGGTGAACGAGGCTTGCCAGATGGGCTCGATGCCTTCTCCCAGGGCGCCATCGATGCCGCCGTTCTGGACGAGCTCGTTATTGGTGCCGTCATCGTAGAGGCCTCCGGCGGGATATAGACCGTAAACCGTCCGGTACTGTCCATCCGGTGGGATACCGGAACCGTTCAGGTGATCGCGACCGAAGTACCCCAGGGTGTAGCTGCCGAGGCAGTAAGGCATATCCTCGCTCACGGCTTCGTACCAGGGCGGGATCACGTCGGGGTCCGGCAGGCCGGAACCAAAAATGCAGTCAAAAGCATTGGGGTCGGCCTCCACCGCGTCGGGATAAATGTTCTTATCCTGGCGGAAGAAGTAGTAGCGGGTGCGGGGGTCTATCATACCCTTAGATTCGGCGAGCAGCCACATATACCAGGTAGACATATAGTCACCGTCGTCGGCCTCGTAGCTGTTGTTATAGCGGAAGTTCCGGTTGTTCGGGTTGTTGCGGTTGGAACCGTAGTGCCACTCGAAGTTCTCGCTGTTCTGATCGATCAGGTCGCCTCCGTCTACCAGTCCCTGTACGGAACTGCCTCCACCTACCAGTCGGGTGGTGACGGCGGCGCGCAGTTTGAGCGTCCGCGCCAGGGTGGCCCAGCTGGTAGCATTACCCCCGTAGAAATTATCAAAGGCGATGTCGAAATTATCACCATCATCGAGCGCTGCTATGGCCTCATCCAGCAGGGTGTTGGCCGTGGCGTAAACCTCCGATCCGGAAGTACGGGCCGGGTTGGTGATGGGCGTTTCAGCGTTGCCTTGTCCGGCTTCGGCCAGGGGAATATCGTTGAACAGGTCGGCCATCTCCATATAGGCATAGGCTTTCATTACTTTCACCGAAGCGGCGGCGGAAGTCTGGCCAAGGGGTTCGGCTAGCGCGATGAAGGCATCGGCATCGGGCAAGAAGCCGGCGTAGACTTGCGTCCACAATCCGTCGAACTCAGTGGGCGCGTGGGTAGAAGTATAGGTGAAACCACCTGTCTCAGCCCGCATCCGGGAGAGTCCGCTGGTGAAGTAGTAGGAGCCGGTCTGCACGTCCCGGAAGCCCAGTTGGACGCTGTTGTATAGCGACTCGGCATCGGCGAGGGAAGGATCGACCCCGTTGGGGTTGATGAGCAGTTCATCAAGGTCCGCGCAAGCGGTAGCCAGGGACAGTACGAATACTGCCAGCAGGCCTTTTTTAAACAAGTTCATATATGGTTGCTTGTTTTCGTTTTTCGTTTGGTTGAATTAGAAGGTGACCGACAGGTTAGCGCCGAACTTCCGGGCGGTGGGACCGGTCAGGAAGTCGAAACCCCGTCCGTTGCCCACACCGAGGGATAGCACTTCGGGGTCGAAGTTTACGCCTTCGGGGAAATTGGGGGCATTGTAGAACAGGTTCTCACCCGAGATGCGCAGGCTGATCGAACCGAAAGGGGTGCGGTCCAGCAGACTGGCAGGCAGCGCATAGCTCAGGGCTACCTCGCGCAAACGAATCACGGTACCGTCGAAGACGAGGCCTTCGTCAGCATTGAAATAAGCATCGAAGAAGTAGTCGCCGGCGTATCCCTGGATGGTGTTGGGATTGCCTTCGCTGTCTTCTCCTTCAAGGATCAGGGGCAGGAAGCGATCGAAATCGGTGTCGGTCGTCAGGCCCCGCGCCAGCATGGTAGCGGCCGTATAGGAAACGATGTCTCCCCCGTCGGTGTAGCTCCACTGCCAGAACAGGCTGACGCCCTTGTAGCTGATGGTGTTCAGCCAGTTCATGGTGTAGTTGGGGTTGGGATCACCGATGATGGCGATCTCGTTACCGGGCTCGTAGGATCCGGCCGCGTTCACCAGCAGACCACCGTTCGGGCCACGCTGGTAGGGGATACCCTGGATGACACCAAAGGGCTGGCCCGGGATGGCAAAGTTACCCAGGTTGGAGAAGCCGGCGAAGGCGATCTCCTCTACTCCTTCGGTGAGGCTCTCTACGATGTTCTTATTCCGGGTAAAGTTAAAGGTCGCATCCCAGGTGAAGTTATCGGTCTTGAACGGAACCAGGTTGATCTGGGCTTCGATACCCTTATTGGATACCTCGGCTGCATTGATCTGGGTAAGCGTGTAACCGGTAGAGGGATCGAGCGGCAGGTCAACGAGCAAGTCGCTGGACTGCTTATCATAGAAACTAAGGTCCAGTCCGATCCGGTTATTGAAGAAGCGGCCTTCTATGCCGAATTCCAGTTCGCCGACGAGCTCGGGCTCGAGCAGGCGGTTACCGAGGCGGTCACTGACGGTGTTGGTGTTCAGCGCCGATCCTCCGGGGGTCTGGGACACATTAGTGAAAGATCCCAGTACCGCGCGGGTGGTATAGGGGTCCGGGAAACGGGCGGAGGAGCCGTAGCCCGCGCGCAGTTTCAGGTAGTTGAGCACATTGCTGCCTTCGAGGCTGGCGAAGGCATCGGTGGGTACGAAACTCACGCTGAGCGAGGGGTACAGGATCGATCGCTGGTCGGCCTCGAGGGTCGAGCTCCAGTCGTTACGGGCCTGGGCGGTCACGTAGAGGTAGCGGTTGTAGCCGGCCGTCAAGCTGGCGTACACGCCCCGGTAAGCTTCGTCCAGGATTCCTTGGTAGCCGTTGTGCTCGATGAAGTTGTTCTGGGTAAACAGACCGAAGATGAACTGATTGGTACTGGTCACGCCCACGAGGTCCAGCTTGTCCGTGCGCTCGTTGTAGCCTACCACACCGTTCAGGTTGAAGGTCTCGCTGAGGTCCGTATCGAAGCTCACGTTGAAAACGTGGTCAATGATCGTATTTTGACGGTTGGTGGTGGTCAGGGTACCATCGGGGATCTGCGATCCTCCGCGGTTGATCTCGCGGCGGTTCTCCTGGGTATAGGCGTCCACACCCACACGGTACTGCGCGGTAAGCCAGTCGGTGATGTCGTACTGGATGCCCACGTTGCCGAAGTAGCGGTTCACGGCCTCCTTGTCAAACATGTTATTGACACCCCAGAGCGGGTTCTGGATTGCGGAGCCGCGGCGGTAGTACACCTGGCCTCCGTCGATGGGGTTCTGATAGGGCAGGCCGATCAGATCGATAGAGCGGGGGGTGTACAGTACGTTAGCAAACACCGAAGCATCGCCACCCGAAGGGTTGGAGCCGTAGTTGAACGAGGCGGGCGGAGCACGGCGGCTGCTGCTCACGACGTTGAGCGAAGTGGAGATGCGAAGTCCGTTCTCCAGTTCCACCTTGCCACCTACGCCGGCATTGTGCTTGTTGTAGAAGTTGTTGGGCGTGAAGCCGGTATCGTCCAGGTAGCTGTAGTTGGCATTGAAGCTCACTCCGTTACCGAAGTTGCGGTCTACGCTGATGCTGGTGTTGGCCACGGTGCCGGTCTGGAAGAATTCGGAGACGTTGTCGTACGGCTTATAGTCGTAACGAGCGCCTTCAAATTCCGGAAAGGCTTCGTTGTAGCGGTCCTGGTCGAGCGGGTGCTCCACGGTGCCGTCCTCGGCAATACCGTTCTGGCCGCGAATGTCGAAAGCCGGTCCCCAGTTGGAGAAAAACCAACCGAAGTCGCCGGAGAATCCGTTACCGTAAGTGTTCTGGTAGTCCGGGAGGTTGGCTACCTGCGTACGGGCGATACCCTGCGTGACGCTGACCTCGAAGCCCTTGTTGGCCTGGGCACCGCCCTGACCGTTCTTCGTGGTCACCAGGATGACGCCGTTGGCGCCCTGCTCGCCGTAGAGTACGGTGGCGGAAAGACCCTTTAGTACGTTGATTTCGGCGATGTTATTCGGATCGAGATCAAGGAAGCGGCTCGAGGCGGTGGCACCACCCTGTCGTCCGCCGAGGTCGGAGTTGGTGTTCGAGTTGAACGGCACCCCGTCCACTACGAAAAGCGGCTGGTTGGTACCGTTAATCGAACTGTAGCCCCGGATGATGATATTGGTACCCGATCCGGCGATACCGGAGGTCTGGGTAATGTCGACGCCCGCAGCCTTACCGCGCAGGATCCGGCCCACGTCCGATTCGACGCGGTTTTCCACTTCACCGGCGCCGATGGTGGCTACGGAATAGCCCAGGGCCTTTTTCTCCTTACGGATACCGAGAGCGGTGACGACTACTTCGTTGAGCTGGCTGGCGGACTCGCTCAGGACAATATCTACCTCGCTGGAAATACCGTCCAGGGGGTATTCGAGGGTGGAGAAGCCGGTGTAGCTCACGATGAGGAATTCTGCGGCGGTAGGGACCTCGACGGCGAAGTTGCCGTCAATATCGGTCACCGTGCCGGAGGTCGTTCCCTTGACCAGCACGGAGGCTCCGATCAGGGGCACACCGGCATCGTCCGTCACGGTGCCGCTGATCGACCGCTGCGCCATGGCCAGGCCAAACGCGAAACAGACGAACGCAATCACTAGTGAAAGTCTTTTCATACTAGGTGAAGTTTTAGTTGATTACTAAGTCTCAATGGTTAAAAAAATATGGTGGGCAGTACACGGGGCGGGTGCCCGTATATATCAGAAGGGATTTAGGTATGGCTGGATTGTTGGGGGCAAGTAGGGTTCGTTGATTAAGGTAAGTAAGGCGTGCACGTAACTCTAAACTTCCTACTGCGTAGTGGGGACTCTGTCCCGATATGTAAACGCAAAGTTAAAATATTCCGCTGCCTGAGCAACTGCGAAATAAAATATTTGCGGTTATTCCATCGATCCAACACAATATTTGGTCGATGAATCGATCGACTTGATCGATTTAGTCGGCGGGCTACTGGAGGCGGGAGAGATACTGCTGGATGGTGTTGGACAAACCGTAATACAGGGCGTCGGTGATGAGGGCGTGTCCGATGCTAACCTCCTGGAGGTCAGGCAAATTCCCGGCAAAGAAAGCGAGGTTGTCCAGATTCAGGTCATGGCCCGCGTTGATCCCGAGTCCAAGGGCGGCAGCTTTGCGCGATGCCGCGGCGAAGGGGGCCACGGCCGCGTGGCGGTCTTTGGTAAAATTTTCCGCGTAGGGGCCCGTATAAAACTCGATCCGGTCGGTGCCGATCCCGGCGGCACCCTCCAACATACGGTCATCCGGGTCCACGAAAAGGGAGGTTCTGATACCCCCTTCCTGTAGTCTGCCGATAATGTCCCGCAGCTCACCGGCGCGGGCCACGGTATCCCAGCCGTGATCGCTGGTGAGCTGCCCCGGCTCATCGGGTACCAGGGTTACCTGCTCGGGTTGTGCCTCCAGCACGACGCGGAGGAAATCCTCGGATGGGTAGCCTTCGATATTCAGTTCCGTAGTGACTACGTCCCTCAGCGCGGCTACGTCTTCGTAGCGCGCGTGTCGCTGGTCGGGCCGGGGGTGGATCGTAATTCCCTGGGCACCGAAGCGCTCGCAGTCCAAGGCCACGCGGACCAGATCGGGAAAGTTAGCACCCCGGCTGTTGCGGATGAGGGCGACCTTATTAAGGTTGACGGAGAGACGGACCATGGTTGGGGTTTGGACAAAGCTACTGAGAATGTCCGGCCCGCCCCGCCCTACTCCTCCTCCTTATCGAGTGATTCCAGGCGATCGGCCTGGTCGGTGTTGCCGGTGAGGGCCAGGGAGAGGGCATCGTAGTCGAGCGGTTCGTCGAGGTTGTTGCCAATCCGGGCAAGCATAAGATCGAAATACCGCTCCTCGATATCGGCCAGGCTGCGGATGTCGTCGTGGAACCCAATGGTATCGTCCACCGAGGGCCGGAAGAGAAAGCACTTGAACAGCACCTGCCGTACTTTCTTGACCTCGGTCATGGAGAGGGTCGGAAAATCCTCCCTGAGTAGGCGCAGACATTCCTGGTCGATCTCGGAGAAGGAGTGGAAGGTGATGTTGTCGGCCAGGAAGGTGGCATAAACGTCAATGCCCTCCCACATGATCACGGGGTCCGGCATGCGGATACCCTGCTGGCCGGCCACGCGCAGGTAATAGGCGGCCAGTTGCTCGGCATCGGAAGTTCGCGCGACACCGGTTTCGACCGCGTCGGGGCCGTCCAGTAGCCGGTACTCCGGTTCCTGTTCTCCCTCCCGGTGGCGGCGTTCGAGTAGATCCGACTGGTCGCGGAGGAAATGGCTGAACGCTTCGTAGCCAATCTGCCCCTCATCGAAGTCTGGTTCCTGCCGAATAATAGCGGGCTTGATGCGTACCTGCTGGATCCAGTCGGTGCCGTAGTAGTGCGACAACTGACTCATGGCAGCGGTGAGCAGCGAGCGGGCGCGCTCGTTGTCCAGGGCACCATTGTCGAGCGGGCCGCTGTAGAGGTTGCGGCAACCCAGCCGGTGGTAGAATTTGAAATCGTCGCAGCTGTCGATCCAGAAGGTATCGGTGACGGATTCCACGCCTACGCCTACCAGACGGGCACCCTGCTCATTCACCTCCTGCCGCAGGTGCCGATATTCACTGCCCCCGCCAATGATCACGATCAGGTTCGCGGCGTCCGGGGTGTGGAGGTACGACAGCACGTCGGAGGTCACCTGACGGTGGGTGGAGATGCTACCTAGCTTATTCGGAAACTGCTGGATGAGTTCGATCGGCGCCTCACCCAGGACCTCGGCGTAGCTCCCGAAGGGGCGCCAGTCGGCGTAGGCGCGGTTGAGCACTACCCGGCCCATCCGGTCGGCAAACTCAAGCAGGCACTCGATATCGATTACCTCCGGTTGAGGCAGCGTGGGGGAAATACGGTAGGGCACACCGTCGTTGGCTGCGGTGAGTAATGACTCGTGCAGCTGGGTGAAATCCCAAAAAATGGCAAGGCTGTCGGGCATGGACAGAAATATCTTTGACCCCCTCCCAGTAACCGTTAAGCCGGCGCTCGCTTCTGATCGTGAAGGAATTGAAGTGACAATGTGACCTGCACCCTAGAGAGGGAGGCAGGGATCACCACCTAAACCGCTGACCTGTCGGGCATCAAGCCCGCCACCGTTCAGACAGCACCTTAAAGCAAAGGGTAACTGGATCTTAGTCGTTCTTAGTGTATAAAAGTATAAAAGTGCAAGTTACACATAATAAAGAGTGCAACCTACACGACGGATCAAAAGTAGGTAAAATAAGAGAAACCCGCTAATATTTAAGCGACACTGCTGCTGGCGCTCCGTTCACGCATAATTTCCTCGTACATCTTCTGCAATTTCTTGCGGGCGAAGAAGATACGCGATTTGATGGTTCCCAGCGGGCTACCCAGTTGCTCGGCGATCTCGTCGTACTTGTATCCCTGATAAGCCATGAGGAAGGGCACGCGGAAATCATCCGGCAGGCGGTCCACCAACTCCTGCAGTTCGTTGAAGGTCACTTCACTCTCGCCGTCGTTCAGCACGGTCTTATTACCACTGTTGATGTAGTAGTTGTTGGGCGTCTGGTCGATAATGAGGTTACGACGAACCTTCTTGCGGTAGTTATTGATAAAGATGTTACGCATAATCGTAACGGCCCAGGCTTTGAAGTTGGTGCCGGGGTTATATTTCTCCGCGTTGGTCATGATGCGCAGCGCGGTATCCTGGTACAGGTCCTCGGCGTCGTTCATATTACCCGTCAGCTTCAGGCTGAAGGCACGCAGGCTGTTGGTAATCGTGGAGAGTAAATCTTGAATATCTTTCTGTTGTTGCTTGGTCGCGGTCATCTTCTTCATTCTTGTGCCTGTCAAATATTTTTACAAAACTAGCCTCTTCGGACAGGATATGCAAATTTCACAGGCCTGTTACGCCCATAATTATGCAAACTTCATACCAAAGCCCCCTAAAAACGGACGAACCGTAAAAATATTTGACACTAATCAACCATCTTCGTCACCGAAGTGTAATCTAGGAGTATCAGTTACCGGCCAGCATGAAGAACAAGGACTCCGCTTTACCGTCACTTCCCTCGGAAGCCCGGCTCCCCAATTTCATCGCGTCCAACCTGCGCCTACTGCGTAAGCGGGCCGGCTGGTCGCAAACCGAATTGGCCGAGCGCGTAGGCCTCAACCGAGGCAATATCGCCAGTTACGAAAGTGGCTGCGCCGAACCGAGTATCTGCAAATTGCTAAGGATCAGTAATCTCTTCGATATCACTACCCGCGACTTCACGCGGCAGGATCTCAGCGACCACGCAAATCTTGCCTTGGCGCTCAGCGCGCGAATGCACGAGGAAGCCGATCGCTTCGATGCCTACCGTACCCGGCAGGCTGAGCTCAACCACCTGATCGACTCTTCCCACGACCTGTTCCAGTATAAGCGCGATACCCTCGACCATCCCTGTAAGGAGGCGGAGATGTTTGCCGGTCATTACCTGCAATTACTCGAACTCAGCCGCCAGCTCATGAAAGAGCACGAAGCCCTGCTCAATGAGCTGGGTTGTCAGGGCAAATAGGACACCCTGTCAGCACTCGTGACATTATGGCTTACACCGAAGAGCGGGCCTATCTAGAGCTCCACCTGGCCGTTTTTCTGTGGGGCTTCACCGCTATCCTCGGTGACCTCATTCAGCTTTCCGCGCTCACCCTCGTGTGGTGGCGGGTACTACTCACCTCCCTCAGTCTGGTTTTCTTCATCCGCATCCGGAGCGTGGTACGCGAGATCGGCGCGCGCCGCTTCTTCCTGCTCGCGGGCATCGGAGCCATAGTGGCCCTGCACTGGGTTACCTTCTACGGTGCCATTAAACTGGCCAATGCCAGCATCGCACTGGTCTGCATGGCCACTACCTCCCTCTTCTCTAGCGTGTTTGAGCCCTGGATCGTAGGGCGGCCGTTCCGCTGGTACGAACTGCTACTGGGGGTATTCATCCTGCCGGGGATCTGGCTGGTAGTGGACGGCGTCTCCGCGGGCATGAACATCGGGATCGGCGTGGGATTGCTGTCCGCCGCCCTGGTCTCCATCTTCACTTCCCTCAATAAGAAGTACATCGGCAGCAGCAACCCGCAGCGCATCACCTTCATAGAACTGGGGGCGGCTACGCTCTTTCTTACCCCTTTCCTCCCCTTCTTCGGCGGCGCCCATTTCTGGCCGGCACCCATGGACTGGTTCTACCTGCTGGTCCTGTCACTACTGTGTACTACCCTCACCTTCTTCCTTTCCCTGCGCTCCCTGAGCAAGCTGTCCGCCTTCGCTTCCAACCTGACGGTCAACCTCGAGCCGGTCTACGGCATCTTCCTCGCCTACTTTCTCCTCGACGATGCCCGGGAGCTCGGACCCAACTTTTACTGGGGTGCGCTGCTCATCGTGGCCTCCGTTTTCGGCTACACCGCCATTACCCGGCAGATTCGCCGGAAACGGCAGCAGCTAGTCACCTGAGCGCCCGGAACGCAGCTGCTGCCGGGCAATATCCACATTGCGCTGTGCCCCCTCGTTGCCGGGCAGGACGGCCAGCGCCCGCTCGAAGTAGCGCAACGCCTCCTGCGGATTACCGCTCATTCCGTACGCCAGCCCCATCAGCCGTAGCGTCTCGTAATTATTCGGCTCCAGGGGTTCGGCCTGCCGCAGGTAGCCCAGGGCGGTAGTAAAATCATTGCGCTCCTCCCCGGCCGCACGCCCCGCCCGCTGCAGGGCGATGATCAGGTTGGGGTCCGTCGTCGTGGCGGGTACACCGCTGGCGGTGGCCTCGTGGTAATCGCGGATGGCCTCGTCGTAGCGACTGAGCAGCAGCCGGGCATTGCCACGGAGAAGGAAGGCATTTCCGTAGTTCGGGTGGATGGACAGCGCCGAATCCAGGTCCCGCTCGGCGGTAATTAGCAAGGATACCTCTCCGGCCCGACGGTCTTCCGGGAGCGACTGGTAGCGGTCCAGGCGCGCGCCGGCCGCCGCGTTGAGGAGCTTCGCGCTGTGGGGCTGACGCGCCAGGTCGGTCGTAAAGAGGGTATAATTATCCTGCCAGACGGGGTTGCGGATCACCGTCAGCACGGCGCATACGACAACCGCGCCAGCCACCACCCACTTCCCCGGCTTCCATCCGCTCAGCGCCGCCACTACCGCCAGCACAAATCCCAAGGAGGGCAAGAACAGAAAGCGCTCGCTCAGGAAAGTACCCACGCTGAAGAGCAGGTTGCTGACCGGCGATAGCGTAAGTGCATACACCCATACCCCCGCCGCGATCAGGGCGTGGCGGGACCGCAGGTGCCGGGCCGACCAGCCGAGCAGGGCCACGTGCAGGACAAGACTGAGGAGCACCAGCGGATCTGCCCACCCCTTCAGTTCGATGGCTCCCGGATAGTAGTCGTGTACCAGTCCTACCGGCACGAAGAGCAGCTTGAGATAGACCAAAGCGGTATACAGCACCGTAGGGAGCCGCTCGAAGAAAAAAAGGGCTACCACTCCCCCATCGCCCGACCGCAGGAAAGGGTTATTCATCAACTCCAGCGAGGGACTGCCCCCTCCCCAACCAACTACCGAGGTGCGAATGAGGAGGTAAACCAAAGCCGCCACACTGATCGGTAATAGGTAGCGGTACCCGCCCCGCCCCGTTGCATAGAGCAGCAGCGGGATCACCGCCACGAAGGTCAGGGCATTTTCCATGGAGAGGCAACCTAGAAACAGGGCACCCGCCGCGGCTACCGCTGGCAGCTGGTCATCAAAGCCAGTGACCGCGACCTATTGCTTAAAATCGTCGGCGAACTTTTACCTGATCGCTGGCAGTTTGATATCGATCCCGCCAACTTGCTCTAACCCTCT
>JBGTHX010000254.1:0-2302 GCA_041746055.1 Lewinella sp.
GGGTTTGGGCGGGTGCGAGAGCGGCCGCTCCGCCCCCGCCGTTGTCGTCACCGCCGCCCATCAGGTCGTCGTTGCTGACGCCCCGGGTCTTGCGGCGGGCACGGTCGGTTTCCAGCTCGCCAAATTTATAACTAAAGGTCAGTTTTACGTTGCGGTTGATGAGCAGGTCCTCCCGGATCTGGCTGAAGTTGGGGGATACCAGCTCGCTGCGGAGGGTCCAGCCGCGGCCGGCGAAGTTCTCGGCGGAAAGGCCGATGGTTCCCCGCCCCTCGTTGAATTCCTTGCTGAAGCCGAGGGCATACATCCCGAAGCCACCCCGGTAGCCCTGCAGCTGCACCCGGCGGCCGCGCATGAAGGTGAAAGCCTGCGCGCTCCAGCCGTTGTCCAGTTTCAGCTGGCTCATGAGCCGGCCCCCGTAGTTGATACCCGAGTTGGTAGCGGTGACGGAGAGGCCATCCGAGCCGGTGACCTGGCCTTCCAGACGGGCGTAGTCAAGATCCACGCCGCCGTTCACCGTCCAGCGGTTGGTCAGGTACAGGTTCAGGAACAGGTTCACGCCCACGGCCTGTTCGCGGCCGATGTTCTCATAGGTGGTCAGCAGTACGCCGTCGAGGCTGTCGATGGGCGTACGGATCTCATTGATGGCGTTGGCCGTATTGCGGCCGAAGAGGGCCAGGTTGAGGTAGGTTTTGCCGAACATGCTACTGTAGCCGACCTCGTAGTTATCGGTGAGCTCGGGACGCAGCAGGGGGTTGCCCCGTTCGATGTTCTGGGTGTTCTGGAGGTTGACGTTGGGGTTCAGCTGGCGGAGCCAGGGGCGCTGGATGCGGCGGCTGTAGGCGAATTTCACCGTGGTGGACTCCCCTACCCGCTTGGACAGGTTGAGGCTGGGCACCAGGTTATTGTAGTCGGGGATCTCGATGGCTTCGTTGTTCTGGGTGGCGGCGATCATGGTCTGCTCGTAGCGCAGGCCGGCCTTCACCGTCACTTCACCGGGCAGCAGCAGGGTGTAAGCGCCGTAGGCGGCGGCGATGTCCTGCGCGTAGTTGAGCTGGCCGGGTGCCTGCAGGCCGCTGGTCACCAGATCCAGTTCGCCGTTACCGGCAGCGCTCAGGTAGCGGTAGTCGCTGTTGACCTGGCGAAGGATGCCCTTGGCGCCGGTCTCGAAGATCTGCTTCTCGCCGATGGGGTGGATGTAATCCGCCTGCAGGGTGATCTCGCGGTTGTTGTTGTCGTTGAGGTTCTGAAGGCGGCTTTGGATGTTCTCGGAGCCGTCGAGGTTGGCCGACAGGAAGTTGCTGTTCTCGTCGGTGGTGCTGTAAAGGGTGGAGATGCTCAGTTCGCGGCCCGGACGGATCACGTAGAGGTAATCCAGGTTCAGGTCGATGCTGTTGCCGGTGCTTTCGCTCTGGATGTCACGGAGGAAGGTGGACATCAGCTCGGTGTCGCTGTAGACGTCGGTGGTCTGCAGTTGGTCGCGGTTAAAGTTGCGCAGGCCGAAGCGGATACCGCCGGAGAGGAACTGCTTGTCGGTAAGGTCGTAGTCAAGGCCCAGGTTGTAGCGGCCGAAGAGACCGTTGTCCGATCCCTTTCCGTACTGCTCGCTGCGGCTGTCGACGAACTGCTGCAGCAGGGAGCTTTCGGATTTGTTGTAGAAGGCCCGGCCGAATCCGCCGAGGGTGAGGCCGAACTTACCCTTGCGGTAACTGCCGTTGAGGCCCAGGTTGGAGCCCCGGAGACCGAGGCCGGTGTCGACATTGAGGAAGTAACCGGCCAGGCTGTTCTTCTTGGTGATGATGTTGATGATACCGCCCGATCCTTCCGCGTCGTACTTGGCGGAGGGGCTGGTGATGACCTCCACGCTCTTGATCTGGTCGGCGGGGATCATCTTCATGGCGTCCGCTACGCTGCTGGCGATCACGGTGCTCGGCTTGTTGTTGATCAGGACGCGGATGTTGCCGTTGCCGCGCAGGCTCACGTTACCTTCCAGGTCGACCTGCAGCAGCGGTACCCGGCGCAGCACGTCGCTGGCGTCACCGCCCTTGCTGAGCTGGTCCTGTTCGGCGTTGTAGACCAGGCGATCCACCTTTTCCTCGATGAGGGAGCGCTGTCCGGTCACCGTCACTTCCTCCAGCAGTTCCGCGGAGGCTCCGAGACGGATAGTGCCCACGTCGGTGGCCCTTCCTCCCGCCACTACTACGTCGGCGACCGAAAGTTTCTCATAGCCCAGGAAGGTGACCTCCATCCGGTACGTGCCGTTATCCACATCGGTGACGGTGAAGGTGCCGTCTTCATTACTCAG
>JBGTHX010000255.1:0-3731 GCA_041746055.1 Lewinella sp.
CCCACGCCCCCCGGTGCCCTGATCCTCGACCGGCGCGACTACGCCGACCACCTCTACGGCTTCTGGCTCGGGCAGTGTATCGCCAACTGGACCGGACTGGTCACCGAGATGGATAAGATCGGTAAGCTGGGAGAGGTGACCACCGGCGATTTCTACACCCGCGCCGACTGGGGCCAACCCGATCAGCCGAGCATCTGGGGACAGGGCGTACCCAGCGACCTATCGCCTACCATCGACTTCGTCTTCCGCGACTCCAATGACGTATGGGGGGCCGACGACGATACCGATATCGAGTATATGTACCAGCACCTCCTGGCGGAGCACCGGACCACCTTGCTGTCCGCGGAGCAGATCCGCGACGGCTGGTTAAAGCACATCCGCCCCGAGGAGGAGAATTACCTCTGGGTCTCCAACCAGCGCGCCTTCGACCTCATGCGGGAGGGCGTGCTGCCGCCTGCGACCGGTGATCCCCGGCAGAACGAGCACTACGATATGATCGACGCCCAGCTCACGACGGAGATCTTCGGTTTCTTCGCGCCGGGCCGTCCTGAAATCGCCCGGAAAATGGCCTTCCTCCCGATCCGGACGGTCGCCGCGGGAGAAGCGGCCCACATCGCGGAGTTCTACGTGACGATGTATTCGCTGGCCGCCGCACGCCCCAACGAATCACCCACCGCCGAGCTGATGCTGAAACTTGGCGACGAGGCCCGGAAGATCCTTCCCGATACGGGCTACACCGCCGCGATGTACGACTTCGTTCGCGCCGAATACCTGGCCGGTACGCCCTGGGAGGCCACCCGCGATTCCCTCTACGAACGGTACCAGGTGCGGCAGGCCGACGGCTACGA
Source organism: Lewinella sp. (assembly GCA_041746055.1). Taxonomy (GTDB): domain Bacteria; phylum Bacteroidota; class Bacteroidia; order Chitinophagales; family Saprospiraceae; genus Neolewinella. The sequence continues at coordinate 849 of JBGTHX010000255.1, forward strand.
CATCACCTCCCGCAATCTTTACTGCAACGGCTGCTTCGCCGGAGGCATCAACTTTGCCGCCGGACTGGTCAGTCTTTTCTACGGAGAGGGCGACCTGAAGCAAACTATCCGGATCGGTGCCCTCGCCGGCTGGGACAGCGACAATCCCACCGCCACCTGGGGCGGCCTGCTCGGGTTTCTGCTCGGGAAGGAGGGCGTGGAGCGGGCCTTCGGCCGCACCTTCAGCGACCGCTTTGATATCCACCGCACCCGGCGGAATTTCCCGCGGGAGGGCATCGATACCTTTGAGCGCATGGCGGCGGAGGGCGTCGGCATTGTCGATCGGGTCATCACCGGCCTGGGCGGGAGCGTGGATTGCACCGCAAACCGGTGGTCGGTCCCGGTGGCGGAGACCGACTAATCCGCGGTTTCGTCCCGCAGGGAGCGCGCGATACGCCCCCGGCGGTCCAGGTGCAGCACGTTGACGTCCAGTGGGACCAGCGTTGCCTCCAGCTTCTGCAGAAAGCCGGGATAGTCCATTAGATCCGAGATGGGGAAAGTGTGCACCTGACCGGGCATAAAGACCTTGATGTCCAGGCGGTAGCTACCACTCATCGCCTGATCGATCTCCTCCTGGACGATCACCCGCCGCATTGCCGAAAGGGGGAGGGCAGTGTGGTGTCCGGAAAGGGTACGCCAGGAAAGGTTTTCCGAGTCAAGGTAGAGCTTGCCAGCCGGTCGCCGGCGAAAATACCAGCCCGTGGCCGCCGCCAGCACCAGCACGATCAGCGTTTTATTGAAATCCAACTCGCTGAAGGTACCGTCCAGGTACCGGCTACCGATGAAGCAGAAAATAGCCACCGGTAGAGCGATTCGGAGCCAGGAAAGGTCACGACGAAACCTATAGCTACCCATCCCGTCAAAAGCCTTCCCGCAGACCGGATGCAGGGCTGCCTTCGCCGTCCGGATACATCACTCGGGCGGGATAGCCCGACAACCGGGCTTCCAGATCCTCCAGAAAGGCGGTGGTATTTTCCAGGTGGGAGAGGCGGAAGCAGACGGTCAGTTCGCGGGCGTAGATGGTGAGCATCGTCTTCCCGTCGCTAAAGGCGGCATACTCCTCGGTCACGGTGACCCGCCGCACCTCCTTGAAAGAAAGGCTACGGGACCCCCGCACCGGTATCCGCCAGTGGAGCGCGCGGTCGGTCACCCCGATGCCCGCCGTCAGGAGGTGACGCCAGTGGTAGCAGATCATCCCGGAAATGGTGAACACCACGAAGGCCCGGACCAGGTCGCGCGAAGTGAAGGCGCCGTCCACGAACAGGGTAGCGAGATAGACGAGGCACCCGATCCCCAGGAACCGTACGCAGGCGCGCAGGAAGGGCTGGTAGTAGTGGACGTGCTGGGTTACGGGCATAGCCGAATATACGCTTTCCGACCGAATTTTTCCTCACAAAAGCTCCATCCGGTCGATCAGCAGTTGAAAGGCCTGGTCGCGCCCGTTGGCGATCAGGAAGCTGATCTCTGCAATCAGGCCCGGCCGGAAATTGGGCCGATCCAGCCGGTCGCCCCGGAATACGGGGTAGAGGTCCGCCAGGGGTATCTCCACGATCTGCCACTCGCCCGTAGTGGAAAAGGGGGAGGCATAGGAAAACGCCTGCTCCGGATCCGACTTAAGGCGGAACTGGAAATCGCTGCCGTCGCCCTTCAGGCGGATGAAGAGCCGCTCGCGGCCGGTGGCATCGACGGGTGGCTTCATCCGGTGCCGGACGCTTGAGAAGCCGCCGCCATCAATGGATACGTCCCCGTAAAAGCGGCCGCGCTTTTCCGGGGTCACCGCGAAGTGCCCCTCCGAGTGCCCGCCCATGACCACGTCATCGACTACGCGCCAGAGGGCTTCGACGGAAAATTCGTTGAAGGCGTACAGGAGGAGGGGCGGATTCATGACGGTAGCTTGAGGTATGGAATAGAAGGACCGCAGCCCCCCTAAAGTTGGGCATCGGGGCCGGTACTATCTTCGCCCGCATGATCCCGCTTCACCCGCGCCTTCTGCTTGCCCTATTTTTCCTGATGCTCACGCTCAGCGGCTGCGTGGGCCGCAAAAAATATGCCCGGATCCTGGAGGAGGAACTGGGCCGCATGGAGGTGGATGCGCCTCCCGCTCCGGGAGGCGGCTGGCTGAGCGTGGACCTGTCCGATACCCTAAACACCAACCAGCAGGTCGAGGCCATCCACGCCAAATTCATCCCGGCCCTCCTCTACTGGGGCTGGAACTCCACCCTCGACTGCCGGCTGCCCGCCCCGGTGGTGGCCGAGTGGTTCCGGGACGGGGCCGTACACGCCGCCGACAGCCTGGGGGTCGCTACCCCTGAACCGCTCGTGGTGCGGATCGAGCAGGTACCGAACGACTTCATTTTCACCGACCGCGGCTCCATCCTCATCCTGGTACTGGCCTATTCCACCAGCGAACTGGAGGGGATCATTCCCGGTGAGCAGCCGCTGCGCATCACGTATTCGCGCCGCGACCAGGAAACGGGGGAGGCGCTGTTCTCTCCGGCGATCGCGCCGGCTCAAAATCCCGGCTCCTCGACCCGGAAGTTCACCCGGCGGTACCTGGAGACGCTGCGGCGGTCGGTCCGTCAGTCCGCTACGGAATGGGTGACCGATGCCCTCGTCCGGTAGTAGCCCCGCCTCCCCGCCGTAGCTTACCGGGATGCCGACCACCATGAACACCCGACCCGGAGAGGAACTCCCCCTCGATCGCCTGGAACCCTACTTGCGCAGTGCACTCGCCGGTGCGGAAGGCCCGCTTTCCGTGGTCCAGTTCCGGGGCGGGCACGCCAACCTCACCTACGAGCTCACCTTCGGCGACCGTGCCTTCGTGCTGCGCCGCCCGCCCTTCGG
>JBGTHX010000256.1:0-18772 GCA_041746055.1 Lewinella sp.
ACTGTTCTAATTAATTCATTTTATGAAGGATATTAAAAAGCTGGCTGTGAGATTCACACCATCACGTTACAAAGGACTTGTAGTAGAAGTCTTAAGGTCCGCACGTATTCATCTGGATCCCCGAAAGCGAGCGCTGCCAGACTTTATCATAATTGGTACCCAAAAGGGTGGAACTACCTCTCTCTTCAGATATCTGAATGAGCATCCTGGAGTGAAGCCCTCTTTGCTAAAGGGCACTTTTTTCTTCTTCAAGCATCATGATAAGGGTCAAGCCTTTTATCGGGCCAACTTTCCAACTGAACGGGAACTGCATATTAGGGGAAGAAAAAAGTTGATAACCGGAGAGTCCTCAGCTGATTACATGTATCATCCAGGTGTCCACTTGCGGATTTCCAATTGGATGCCGGACATTAAATTATTATCCGTTCTCAGGAATCCAGTAACGAGATCTATTTCGGAGTTTTATTTTTTGGACCATTATCAAGCTACTACCCATACCTTCGCCGACCACGTTCACCGAGAGCTGGACGAAATCTCGGCAGATTTATCAAAGCACAAATCATACGCTGAATTATTTGCCAACCGGAAAAGGTATCCGGTGCTATTACGGAGTCTTTACGCACTTCAGTTGGAACCTTGGTTAGATGTATTCGACCGTTCACAACTCTATGTCGTGCAAAGCGAGGACCTTTACGAAAAACCGCATGTCGTCATGCAGGGGGTTAATCGCTTCCTTGAACTTGCCGAAAACACCCTACAGGACTATCCCGCCTACAATGTTACCAAAGGCAAGCGTGAAATTAATGACACCATTATAAAGGATTTAGAATCCTTCTTCGAGCCATATAACAAGCAACTGAATCTACTGCTTGGTCAGTCGTTTTCCTGGTAGCTTTTCCTCAAAAGAATGGTTGTAGGTTTAATAATTGCGGTTGTGTTGTTTGTCTTATGGATAGGAATCCTGAACGCCTACTCAGAGCAAATTCGGCACTCGAGACTCATCCTTCAGGTGTTGTACTGGTATCATGTAGTATTTTTTTTCATTTATTATTTTGCATTTGGGGGCGGGGTGGATTCAAGAAGGTATTTTAATGATTCACAAAGGTTAGCGGATGAAGGGTGGTTCTCTTTTTTGACAGTAGGTACTGATTTTGTAAAATTCCTTACTTATCCTCTAGTCAATTATTTGAATCTGGGATATGAGTCAATTATGATTTTGTTTGCCTTCATCGGCTTACTGGGGATTTTCTTTTTCTACCTAGTTATTGTTGAAAATATCCGATACCGTCACAGAATAGCTGGGATTGATCTTCTGGCTATATTTTTATTTCTTCCTAATCTACACATTTGGTCGGTTTCTCTTGGTAAGGGCTCTCTGATGACTGCAGGCCTTGGAATCATGTTTTATGGAATATCCAATCTAAAAACAAGGTTGGTTTTAACATTTGTAGGTGCGGGTCTCGTGTTTATGGTCCGACCCCACCTGATCGCTTTTGGACTAGCAGGAGGTTTAATAGCATACTTCTTAACACCCAATCTGACTTTGAAACAACGTACATTGGGAATAACTATCACATTACTTCTTGGTATTGTAGCTTTCAATCAATTTAGTTCAATCATCAACGTTGATGACAATAGCGTAGAAGGAATAACTGAATTTATAGATGAAAGGGCAGGTAGTCTTTCACAAGCAGACTCGGGAGTTGATATCTCAAACTACAGTCAGCCAATGCGACTGTTCACCTTCCTTTACCGTCCGCTTTTTGTGGATGCACCGAACGCAATGGGCTATTTAGTTTCTCTTGAGAATCTGTTTTACTTTTATCTCAGTATAAAACTGTTTTTGTCCAAAACGTTTTACCGATTTCTGATTAAATCACGCTGGGTGGTCAAATCAAGCTTCTTTACTTTCTTTTTGACATCTCTCGCTATGGCCCAAATTATGACAAACATGGGTATAGCACTTAGGCAGAAAGCTCAGTTTTATATGCTGTTCTTATTTGTGGTACTCTGCTTTGCTGATTACTACTTTGCCCAAAACAAAAAGCCCCTGTTTGGAGAATAGCTTCTCCTAATTGCTAACAACTATTGGGGGAACTGTATAAATTTCGAGGGTAGCAATCTCCCGATGAGTAGCAATCTCCTAATTTCGTTGGATTTCGAACTGCATTGGGGAGTGTTGGATCACGTCAAGCTTAATTCCAGCGGGCGAGAATACTTCCATCGAACGCGTTCGTTAATCCCCATCGTACTGCATACGTTTCTTGCAAGTGGAGTAAACGCTACTTGGTCTACTGTCGGGCTATTATTCGCCAGGTCAAGGAAGCAAGTTGAAGAAAGCCTGCCCGCCATTTATCCAGAATACAAAAACTCCTCGCTCAATCCCTATTCGATTATCGGTAAACTGGGCAACGACGAAGCGGACGACCCCTACCACTACGCTCCCAGCCTCATCGAGCAAATACTGGCCACGCCCGGCCAGCACGTAGGCAGCCACACCTTCTCCCACTACTACTGTCTCGAGCCCGGACAAACCTCCGCCACCTTCGCCGCCGATCTGGAGGCCGCCCAGCGGCTGGCGCAACAGAACTTCGGGATCGAGCTCACCTCCCTCGTGTTCCCCCGCAACCAGTACAGCCCGGACTACCTGGATGTGATCGCGGCGAAGGGCTTTCGCAGCTACCGGACTAACCCGAATATTTGGTTCTGGGAAGCGCAGTCCGGATCGGGGACGGGACCCCTACAGAAGGCCGCCCGGCTCGCTGATCACTACCTGCCCCTGGACGCGACCACGGCCTACCCGGCACCGGATAAGTCCAAACAGCTGGTTGATATCCCTGCCAGCCGGTTTTTCCGACCCTACATCGCCAAGATCGATGCCTACGGCGGACAACGGCTAAAGGTGCTGCGCATCTGCAATGAGATGACCCACGCGGCACAACGCGGGCTAGATTACCACCTCTGGTGGCACCCCCACAATATGGCCACCCACCCGCAAAAGAATATGGAGGCACTGACCCACATTCTCCATCACTTCGGCAAATTGCGAAAGCAGTACGGGATGCAGAGCCTGTCCATGGAAGAGTGTGCGGAAGGATAGTATGACCAAAGCCAAACCAAAGCTGTTGCGGCTGACCACCGTACCCATCTCCCTGCGGCTGCTGCTGACGGGGCAGCCCCGCTATATGCAGGACCACGGACTGCAGGTGATCATCGGCAGCGCCGAAGGACCCGAACGGGAAATGGTCATCGCGGCGGAAGGGGTTCCCCACGAGCTGATCCCCTTCACCCGCGCGATTACGCCCGTACAGGACCTGAAATGCCTCGGCCAACTGGTTCGCTTTATGCGCCGCGAGAAGCCGAACATCGTTCACACCCACACGCCCAAAGCCGGACTGCTCGGTATGCTCGCCGCCCGGATCGCCGGGGTGCCGGTACGCATCCATACCATTGCAGGACTGCCCTTCATGACGGCCACCGGCAAGCGGCGGCAACTGCTCATCGCTATGGAGAAGCTGACCTACGCCGCGGCCCAGCACGTGTGGCCCAACAGCCACGGGATAATGGAATATATGCGGGAGCAGCAGCTCTGTCCCGAGCGCAAACTCTCCCTGATCGGGGAGGGGTCCACCAACGGGATTGACCTGGATGTATTTTCCCCCGACCGGGTGACGGAAGAGGCCGTGGCCCGGGTCCGGGAGCAGATCGGCTACGAAGCGGAAGGTACGTACGTAATGGCCATCGGGCGGATCGTACAGGATAAAGGCATCGCCGAACTGCTGGAGGCATTCGATCGGCTGAAGGGAGACTTTCCAAGCTTACGGCTGGTGCTAGTGGGTCCTCTCGAACGGGAGCGACCCGAAGAAACCCTCAGTGCCGAAGCCCTTGCCCAGATCGATACCGATCCGGCCATCACCCACATCGGGTGGACGGATAACGTCGCCGCCTACCTCCAGGTCGCTGACGTACTGGTCCACGCCTCCTACCGCGAGGGCTTCCCCAACGTGCCGCTGCAGGCTGGGGCCATGGAGTGTCCGATCGTCTGCTCCGCCATTCCCGGCAACGTGGACATCGTGACCGACGGACAAACCGGCCGCACCTTTCCGGTCGGGGACGCGGGTGCCCTGGAATCCCGGTTACGCGAAACCCTCACCCAACCCCAGAAAAGCCAGGACATGGCTGAAGCGCTGCGCCGCAAGGTGGAAGCAAACTTCGACCGCAAGGTCATCCACCGGCTTCTGCTGGAACGGTACCGCAGTCTGCTGAACCATGCCGTATAGTACCTCGGTCATCCTGATCGGCTACTCCGGGCACGGATTCGTAGTTGCCGATACACTGCTGGCTTCCGGCCGCCTCATCAGTGGCTACTGTGACCGGGAGGAGAAGGTACTCAACCCCCACCAGCTGCCGTACCTGGGCGAGGAGACCGGGCAGGAGGGACTCCGGGCCCTGGCCGCCAACCGCTTCTTCTGCGCCATCGGCGACAACCGCATCCGCGCGCGGGTTACCGCTTCGCTCCTGAACCAATCCCTGGCACTCGCGGACCCCGCCATCGACCCCAGCTGCCGGGTCTCTCCCCACGCTACGATCGGAATAGGTGCGCTACTGGCCCCCTTTGCCACCGTGAATGCCATGGCCGTGATCGGGACGGGAGCCATCATCAATACGGGAGCCACCGTGGAGCACGAGTGCATCGTCGGTCGCTTTGCTCACGTAGCGCCGGGGGCGGTGGTGACGGGTAACGTAAGTATCGGGGACGGCGCCTTCGTAAGCGCGGGGGCAATCATCCTGCCCGGAATACGCATCGGGGCTCACGCCACCGTCGGGGCCGGAGCCGTAGTTTTGCGCGACGTACCCGCGGGCGCCACGGTGTACGGTAATCCCGCTAAAGAAAAACCATGATCCCCCTTTCCATCCCCCACCTGGCCGGCAACGAATGGACCTACGTCAAAGAGTGTCTGGATACTGGGTGGGTATCTACGGCGGGCGCCTACGTGAGCCGGTTCGAGGAGGCCATCGCGGACTTTACCGGGAGCCGGTACGCGATCTCTTGCATGAACGGTACGGCCGGTCTCCACACCGCCATGAACCTGCTCGGCATCGGCGCGGGCGATTACGTATTGGCCCCGAACCTCACCTTCGTGGCTACCCTCAACGCGATCTCCTACACTAAGGCGGAGGCCCTGCTGCTGGATATCGATCCCGACAGCTGGCAACTGGACCTGGACCTGCTGGAAACCTTTCTTGCCGAGCAGACGGAGCAGCGCGAAGGCGGCTGCTACCTCCGGGAGAACGGCCGCCGCATCGCCGCGCTCATGCCCGTCCACGTGCTGGGGAATATGTGCGATATGGACCGGTTGCTGAGCATCTGCTCCACCCACCACCTGCCCATCATCGAGGACAGCACCGAAGCCCTAGGCTCCACCTGGAAGGGGCGGCACGCGGGGACCTTCGGCGTCTTCGGCACCAGCAGCTTCAACGGCAATAAGATCATCACTACGGGCGGCGGCGGCATGATCTTCACCCAGGACGAAACCCTGGCCGCCCGCGCCAAGCACCTGACGACCACGGCCAAGACCGATCCCCTCGATTACTTCCACGACGAGGTAGGCTACAACTACCGGCTAGTGAACGTACTCGCCGCCATCGGCCTGGCCCAGATGGAGCAGCTGCCCGGCCTGATCGAGCGCAAGACACGGATGGATGCCTTCTACCGCGAGCAACTCGAAGGGGTAGGGGACATCACTTTCCAGCGGGTTACCGAGGGCGTGGATCCCAACTGCTGGCTCTTCACCTTCCGCACCGAACGGATGCGGGAGCTACTGACCTCCCTCAACGACAAGGGCGTACAATCCCGTCCTTTCTGGACCCCCATGAACCAACTGCCGATGTACTCCAAACTGAAGTACATCACCGACGGTCAGAACGCCCAAAAAGTCCACGAAACCGCCATCAGCATCCCCAGCTCCAGTGGCCTGACGAAAGACCAACTCCAGGAAGTAGTAGAAACCATTAAAAGCTTCTACGCCTCCTAATTCCACTCCCGTCCTCCGCGGCGAAGCCGCGCCAATCCGAAAAATCCAACGAGCAAAGCCAGCTACCGGATTGAGTAGCGACGAGAGCAATCCGTGAAAATCTGTGCACAGAATCCGTGTTAATCTGTGTTGAAACCCCCTGGCGCCAGCCAGCAATCCACCCAATGAAACACTTCAGCCTAAACAGCTTCATAAATACCTACGTAACCGAACGTGAGGAAAGCCTCTTCACCGCCGACTTAGCCCGCTACCACGCCGAGCTGGCGAAGGAGATCGACGGCAAATCCGCCCTGGTGATCGGGGGTGCCGGCACCATCGGCTCCTCCTTCATCCGGGCCCTGCTACGGTTTAAACCCTCCCGGCTCTACGTAATCGACACCAACGAGAACGGCCTGACCGAACTGACCCGGGACCTGCGCTCCGCCGCCGACCTGAACGTACCGGACGATTATAAGCCCTATCCGATCAACTTCGGGGATGCGGTCTTTGCCAAAATCATGGCGAATGAGGCCCCCTTCGATATCGTGGCCAACTTCGCCGCCCACAAGCACGTGCGCAGCGAGAAGGACCACTACTCGATCGAGGCGATGATCGACAACAACGTGTTGAAGGCGAAGCACCTCCTGGAACTGCTGCTGGCCTACCCGCCGAAGCATTTCTTCTGTGTTTCCACGGACAAGGCCGCCAACCCGGTCAACGTCATGGGGGCCAGCAAGAAGCTGATGGAGGAGGTGATCCTGGCCTACTCCGACCGGCTCAAGATCAGCACCGCCCGTTTTGCCAACGTAGCCTTTTCCAACGGGAGCCTGCTGTTCGGGTTTCTCGAGCGGATGATGAAGGAGCAGCCGCTCAGTTCGCCGAACGACGTGAAGCGCTACTTCGTAAGTCCGGAAGAATCGGGACAACTGTGCCTGCTGGCCTGCATCCTGGGGCGCAGCGGGGAGATCTTCTTTCCCAACCTGCGGGAGGAGCAGATGCGCACCTTTTCCAGTATCGCGGAGGATTTTCTGCGCGAGTACGGTAAATACCGGCCGCAGTACTGCACTAACGAGCAGGAGGCCCGCGAGGCGGCTACCCGGCTGACGTGCGAGTCGGCCGAGTATCCGGTATTTTTCTTCGGCAGCAACACCTCGGGCGAAAAACCCTACGAAGAATTCTTCACCGAGGGGGAGGACGTGGACCGAGAGCGCTTCGAGCAGCTAGGCGTGATCCAGAATGCCGGTCGGAAAAGCGTGGCCGACATTGAGGTCATGTTTGCCAAGCTGACCGCCCAGTTTCAAGATACCACCATCGATAAGGCGGCCATCGTACAGCTGATCGCGGATTTCATTCCTAACTTTGAGCACATTGAGACGGGTCGTTCGCTCGACCAGAAAATGTAGAAATGTTCCCAGTTGTAAAACGTTTTTTTGATTTCGCGTTTGCTTTTTTTGCCCTGCTGATTCTTTCCCCGCTCCTCATTCCGATCGCCATCGGACTGAAGCTCACGGGGGAGGGCTACGTCTTCTATCTGCAGGAGCGTATCGGTTACCGTAACCGTCCCTTTAGCATCTATAAGTTTGCTACGATGCTGAAGGACAGTCCCAATATGAAGGGCGGGATCATCACTACTGCCAAGGATCCCCGCATCACGCCGATGGGCGGTTTTTTGCGAAAGTCGAAGATCAACGAGCTCCCGCAGTTGCTGAACGTCCTTTTCGGGACGATGAGTTTTGTAGGTCCGCGACCGGTCATGCGCAAGAGTTTCGAGCAGTATCCCCCGGAGGTGCAGGAGGTGATCTATAACGTCAGGCCCGGCATCACCGGCATCGGCAGCATCGTATTCCGGGATGAGGAGCAGCTGATCACCCAGGTACGCGACCGCGGCGGGGATACCTGGGAGTACTACCGCAACGTCATCTACCCCCACAAGGGCCGCATTGAGGAGTGGTACCAGGCGCACCAGTCGTTTGCCGTAGACCTGAAAATTTTGTTCCTTACCGCCTGGGTGATCATCCAGCCCGACTCCGACCTCGTATATACCGTGTTCCCCGAAGTGCCGGTATTCTCCGAAACAGGCGTAGCGAACGGCCGGATAGCCTGAGGGGGGGTATTTCACCATCAATCAGCGTCCAACCTTGCCGGCGGGAAAGATCCTCTTCATAACCAATTACTTCCCGCCCCGGCCCGCCGTGGCCGGACGCCGTCTCGGTCAATTGGCGCAGTGGGCGCTGAGTGAGTTCGGGCAGGTCTTCGTGATCCGGGCGGAGCGGGGCTTCGCAGGGGAGGAAATGGAAGGGATCGAGGTGACAGCCATCCCGGCCCGTGACCTCAGATCCTGGCTCGGTGGCAACGGGCCGGCCAAAACGCTCACCTACGGTAGCCTACGCCAGCGACTGTCCGGGCCGCTGCAGCATCTCCGGCAATCCTTTCCCTTTCTCTGTCTCACGGACGACGGAGGACTGCACTACCGAGGGGCTGCCTACCGCCGCGGCGTCGAATTGGTGAAACAGGAGGGCATCACCACCTTGTTATCCTCCTTCCGACCGTGGAGCGACCACCTGGTGGCGCGCCGGTTGAAACGGAAATTCCCTCACCTCCACTGGATCGCCGACTTCCGGGACGTCCACGCCGATCCGGTACGCCGGGACGTCTGGTGGCCCGCCCTGCAGCGGTGGTGGGCCTGGAAAATGCTGCGCGACGCGGATGAGGTCTGGGGTGTGTCGGAAGGACAGGTGCGGCAACTGCGCGCGTTGTACCCGGAAGCCACGGTACGCCGCAACCGGCTGGCGGAACTACCGCCCGCTACTACCGCCCCGCAGACCGACCGCTTCACCATCGTCTATACGGGCAGCTTATACGAGTGGCTGCACACCCTCGAGCCCCTGATCTCCAGCCTGAATGACTTGGTGGCCTCCGGAGAGGTAGAACCCGACGATATCGAGCTGGTGTACCGGGGCAAGGACGATGCCCTTTGGAAAGAATTTACCGCTCCGCTCAACCAGTACATCCACTGCAACACCAGGGGCTATATCACTCCGGACGCGGCACGGAAAGTGCAGCGCAACGCCCAGTTGCTGTTACTCCTCAGCTGGACCGGGGAGGACTACTACGGGGTGCTGACCGCGAAACTCTACGATTACCTGTCTACCGGGCGGCCGATCCTGGCGATTATGAAGGGGCCTAATGATCCGGAATTGGAAACTCTTTTGACGGAGACCCGAACGGGGGCGATTTTTTACGATGGGAAGTCCCCGCAGGGTTGGCTGCTTGAGCTTTATCTGGCGTGGCGGTCGGGGGGTACCCTGCCCTGGTCGGTAAATTTGAAGGCCCTCGGGACTTTTGTCGAGCGAAACTCCGCGGAATCGCCTTCCGGTCTTTCGCGGGATTAGCCCGGTTATACAATACTGTCGGGGAACCTATTCCATCGGGGTCTGATAGCGCGGGTCGAATGACGAAACTTAAGCCGTTTTTGCTGCCGGCCTTTGCAGTGGCCACGCTTTTCCCCCGCCTGTTGGACCTGCCCGCTCCGCTGCCGCAGGTGCAACTGACGGAGGGGCTGTTCCTGATCCTGTTTTTGGTCTACTTGCGGGCGCTTCCCGGCTGTCTGTGGCGCTACCGGCTGGTCTTCTCATTAGCGGGAATTTACGTGCTGGCCAATTTGGCTTCGGCCGTTTGGGCGGGGGACGCAGGTGCTGGGTTGGAGGCGGGAGCCCGGGGATACTTGGTCGTACTTTCCGCGGTGACCATTTTGTATGTGGAGGAATACGGTATCGAAAGGCTTGAATACTGGTGGCGGCGCGGCACCCTCTGGGTGGCCGGCTTTGCCTTACTGCTTTATGGCCTAATCCTGTTCGGGTGGCCAGATCCGCTTCATTGGGTGGCCTACTTCGACGACTATCCGTACGTAGGGCGGGTAGCCCGCCTGAGGGGGACGGCTAACACCTACGGAATGTGGGTCATGCTGCTGCTACCCGGGCTGCTGTTTTCATGGAAGGCTTTTTTGCAGAGTAGAGGCACAGTCGTGGCGGTGGCCGTCATTGGTGTAGCCATGCTGCCCACCCTCAGCAAGGAAATATTGCTGGCTGCGGCCGGCATGATTTTGTTAATGCCCGGGAGTCACCGGTTACGGTACGGTACGGTAGCCATCCTCACGGTGGTGCTCTGGGCAGGCACCCACTACGTGCTACTGCCCCCGGATGCTTCCCGCGCAGACACAGCCTACCAAGTGGGCCCGGTAAGCGAACTGCCCGGAGGATCCGGAGTGAAGGAGACGGTCTACGTACCGGTGCACCGAACGGCCTGGCGGGTGGGGCTAGCTCATCCCTGGCTGGGGGTGGGGCCCGGGCAATTCATGAGCTACTCTCTAGAAGCTTCCCGGCCTGAGCCCTTGCCGAAAGATTTTGGACCCTTCGACCCCCATTCCACGTGGTTAGGAGCCTTTGCCGAGACCGGTACCTTAGGCGTGTTGTCGCTCATGGCCCTGGTGCTTGTATTGCTCTACCACCACCCGGCCCAATCTGGCGTGGTGGGGGTACTGCTTCTCCTCTTTTTGCTTGCCTCGGTATTCAAGGACGTGGCAAACTTTCGGGGGCTCTGGGTGATGATCGGGGTAGCCTCAATGTATCGTGTTCCTACCCTCAAGGCCCCCGGTAAGTGTACTTTTACATAAATGCCTGTAACTAAAACACTGATCATAGCCGAAGCCGGAGTAAACCACAACGGCAACCTCCAGACCGCATTCGACCTGGTCGACGCGGCCGCCGCGGCCGGGGTGGACTACGTCAAGTTTCAGACGTTCAAAGCTGAACGACTCGTAACCCGGCAGGCCAGAAAAGCTACTTACCAGGAGGCTAATACTGGGGAATCAGCGGGTGGGCAGTACGACATGCTCAAGGCGCTCGAGCTGGACGAGGCGGCGCAGCACCAATTGATCGAGTACTGTACCAAAAAGGGCATGAAGTTCTTCTCGACCGCCTTCGATACCCAGAGTATCGATTTTCTGGCCGGGCTCGGACTGGACATTTGGAAGGTGCCCTCAGGAGAAATCACCAATTTGCCCTACCTTCGCCGGATCGCCGCGCAGCGGAAGCCCGTGTTGCTCTCCACGGGCATGTCGACGCTGGCGGACGTGGAGGCTGCGCTTCACGTTCTGCTGGAAGATTTGGATCGCTCGGACATTACCTTGCTCCACTGCAATACCCAGTATCCCACGCCGATGTCCGACGTGAATCTTAGGGCGATGAATACGCTCGCGTCCGCCTTCCAGGTTGCGGTCGGTTATTCAGACCATACCCTGGGGATCGAGGTACCAATCGCGGCGGTGGCACGGGGAGCGGTCGTCATCGAAAAGCATTTTACGCTGAGTCGTGACCTGCCCGGGCCGGACCACCGGGCCTCCCTCGAGCCGCACGAACTCACGGCCATGGTCAGCGCTATCCGCAACATAGAAGCGGCATTGGGTAGCGGGATCAAAGAACGCTCGCCCTCCGAGTCCGGCAATCTGTCCGTGGCGCGCAAATCCATTCATACGGCCCTTAATCTTACCGCCGGTACCCGGCTTACCGAGACGGACCTGGTTATGCTCCGGCCGGGTGACGGTATCTCTCCCATGGAGCTGGACCGCCTGATTGGCCGGGAGGTCCGTCACGACTTACCCGCCCAACACCAGCTACAGCCCGGTGACCTGGCATGAAGGTTTGCGTGATCACTACTTCGCGGGCGGATTATGGGATATACCATTCGCTGCTGGAGTCTCTACGCGAAGATCCGCTGGTTGACCACGGGTTACTGGTGTCCGGCAGTCACTTCTCCGAGCAGTACGGCCACACTATTGACTACATCCGGGCTGACGGTCATCCCGTCTGGGGCGAAGTAGCGGCAGTGCCCGTCGACGACAGCCCCGCAGCGGTGGCTGCTTGTATTGGCGACACTGTACGTTCGCTGTCCGGGGTGTGGCAACGGCTTGCGCCCGACCTTGATATGGTAGTTGCCCTGGGCGACCGATTCGAGATGTTCGCGGCGGTCACCGCCACCGTACCCTTCAATCTGCCCGTTGCCCACTTACACGGTGGAGAAACCACCCTGGGGGCGATCGACGATAAATTCCGGCACGCCATCACGGTGATGTCGGCGCTGCACTTTCCCGCTACGGAGACGTACGCCGAGCGGATCCGGCAGCTGCTGGGATCGCAGGCGAATATCTTCCCCGTCGGCGCGCCGAGTATGGATGGCTTGGATGCTTTGAACCTGCCCGACCGGGCCACTTTACTGGAGCGTTTCGGCATCGACTTTCACCTGCCGACCATCCTCGTCACCTTTCACCCCGAGACCGTTTCGCTACAGGAGAATGAGCACTACGGCGAGGTGATCTGCGGGGTACTCGATCGCCTATCCGCCGAGTACCAGATCGTCATCACTCTACCCAATACGGATACGGCCGCCGCTGTAATCCGTAGGAAATTTGAGGCATTAGCGCGGGAGAACAGCGGGGTGATCACTCTGGAGAGCTTCGGTAAGCTGAACTACTTCGCGGTACTGAAGTACTGCAAGTTCCTGCTCGGCAATAGTTCCAGTGCCCTGATCGAAGCGCCCTCCTTCGGGAAATTCGCGATCAACATCGGCAACCGGCAGGCGGGGCGGGAGCGTAATGCGAACGTGTTGGACATCGGTGCCTCGGAAGACGCTATTTTGGGCGCCGTGCAGCAAATAGAAGCAGCCCACTACCGGTATGAGGGCCGTAATGCCTACGTGAGCACCGGGGCCGCGGGTCGGGAAATTTTGAAGGAACTCAAGAAATGGTGGGCGGCAAAACAGGAGGTGATATGAAGGCCTCGGTCCAACGACACTTGATCTCCGAGGAGGCACCGGTAACGGAAGGGCTCCGGCAGCTGGACGCCCTGGCCGCGGACGCCGTGCTGTTTCTGATTGACGAGGAGGGCCGCTTAAGCGGCTCCATTACCGACGGTGACGTTCGTCGTGGCTTCATCAATGGATTGCAGCTAAGCGATCAACTCAGGAAATTTGCCAATGCCGGAACGAAGGTTTTTCGGCCCTCCCAATTTTCCATCGATATGTTGCGGCGATTTCGGTCCCTGGATTACCGGATCATTCCCGTGGTAAACGATCGCAACGAGATTATAGACGTAGTCAACTTCCGCCGCCAGCGCTCCTACCTTCCCCTGGATGCGGTAATCATGGCCGGAGGAAAGGGCATGCGGCTGCGGCCCCTGACGGAGGATACTCCAAAACCCCTGTTACCCATTGGGGATAAGCCCATCCTACAGTATGCCGTAGAGCGGTTGACCAATTTCGGGATCCAGCACCTCACGATAAGTGTCAACTATTTGGGTGAACAGATCCGTGAGTATTTCGGGGGAGGTGAAGACTTCGGCATGGAGATCAACTACGTTACGGAGGACAGCCCGCGCGGCACCCTCGGTGCGGTAAGTGAAATCTCCCGCTTTCACCATGACTATGTACTGGTGATGAACTCCGATCTGCTGACGACCATCGACCTGGAGGAGATGTTTGCTGAAATGCTTGCGAAAGAGGCGGATATGGTGGTTGGTACGGTTCCCTACGAGGTTAAGGTTCCCTACGGCGTGATTGAAACGGATGGCGATCTCATCACCGCCCTGCGCGAAAAGCCCACCTACACGTACTACTCCAATGCGGGTATTTACCTGGTCAAGCGCGAGCACCTGGCCCTGGTTCCCACGGAAGGCCCCTATGACGCACCCGACCTGGTGGATGAACTGAGCAAGCGCAAACTAAGAGTGACCCACTTTCCCATCCTCGACTACTGGCTCGACATCGGTAAGCCCGACGACTACCAGCGCGCCCAGCGCGACATCAGCCACCTGAAGCTATGAGTACCCTCCTAACCATTTGTGCCCGGGGAGGATCTAAGGGAATTCCCGGTAAGAATATCCGCCCGCTTAACGGGAAGCCGCTCATCCACTACACGGTTGCCGCTGCTCTGGCCTACGCCAAAGGACACCCCGATACGGTCCTTACCCTATCCACCGACAGCGATGCCATCAGAGCATCCTCCGCGGCTGCCGGATTGACGACCAAATACCTGCGCCCCGCCGCCCTTGGCAAAGACCACGTGGGAAAAATCGATGTCCTGCGGGACGTCCTGAACTGGGAAGAAGCGCACCGGGGTATGCGTTTCGATCGGCTCATCGATCTGGATGTGACCTCCCCCCTACGTACGCTGGAAGATATCGAGGGTGCCGTAGCTACCCTTGACGCGAAGGCAGATGCCCTGAACATCTTCTCCGTGAGCCCGCCCCACCGCAATCCCTACTTTAATATGGTGGAGGAACAGCCGGACGGCTATGCTAGGGTAGTAAAGCGGCCCGATACCCCCTTCCTGACCCGGCAGTCTTCCCCGAAGGTGTACGATATCAACGGCTCGATCTACGTGTACCGCAGTGAGTTCTTTAGTTCGGGACAAACCTCCGCCACCACCGATCGCAGCCTGGCCTACCTGCTGGATCACCAGTGTTTCGATCTGGACCTGCCCGTAGACTTCACCTTCATGGAATTTCTCCTCAAGCGCAAACTGCTCGACTTTCCGTTCCCGTTCTACTGATCCGAACCAATCGCCCTTAAGCTGGATCTCCAACAAGACATTTTCTCCTTCTACCTGAGCCGGCGGGTCTACGAAAACCGCAAGGGGTACGCCGGTGCGATCTATGGCAGCAACGTTGCGGACCGGCTGCGGACGTCCGGGAAATCGGTGATCAATCAGCTTTCCGGTTTACTCGACCGGCTGGCCCCGGAAGACGAAACCCGGCTAACCGGCAGCGTTTGGGCCTACTTCAATACCAAGAATCAGTACGACACCCTACAGTTCCTGCAGGGCGGAGTGGATGATCTCGTGTACGTGTCGCACGAAAAGCGAATTCTGCACTATGCGGATGACCGCTCCGTGATCCTTCCACTCTACGGTAAACTCCCCCTGCGATATTTCCCCCGTTATGCCGGAATGATCTGGCGCAGTCTGCGGACCGACCCCGGTCAGTTCAACCGGATGTTTCACTTTTTCACCCTGGGCATTGGATACTACGAGATCTACTGCAAGTTCCTGAAGCTGTATCGCCCAAGGATGATCATTCTCAGTAACGATCACGGGGTACACTGCCGGGCGCTCGTCCATGCAGCTAATGCGGCGGGTATTCCCACTATTTTCTTTCAGCACGCCTCCATCAAGGAGGATTTCCCCCCCATGCGCTTCCGCTACGCCTGCCTGGAAGGACGGGATACGCTGGATAAATACCGGGAGATCGACCCAGCGTCCTCCACCGACTTCCGGCTGATCGGGATGCCGAAATTCGATGGCTACTTTGCCCATATCAACCGTAAACCGCGGGTAAGGGTATTGGGCATTCCGTACGGACATACCGATTCGGTCGAAGATATCCTTACGCTCACGCGCCGCATTGCCGCGGCTACGCAAAATCTGACGATCCGCCTCCGTCCCCACCCGGCCGATAAACGTCCGCTGGACCTCTCGGCGGTCGCGGCGGGAAGCAATCTCCTGGAGCGATCCGATCCGACGCGGGAACCCGCCTTCGACTTCCTGCGGTCGGTAGACATGATCGTGTCCGGCAACTCCTCCATCCACCTAGAAGCCGTACTCCTCAACGTGATGTCGGTCTACTACAGCCGCAACGCGGAGCACGACGTGTACCACTACGTGGCCAATGGACTGGTCGACGAGGCCGCTACGGTGGAAGAGCTCATAGACTACATCCGGCGGAATCAAGAGCAGAAGGAGGACAACCGCCACCGCGCCAAGTACTACTACGCTCCGCTCAGCACCGAGTGGGACGGCCGTGCCGGGGAACTGGGCCGGCGGATCGTGGGCGATATCCTCGCGGGGCGGCCGATCCAGGCGCCTTCCCCGCCGGCGGCGTAAGTTGCCGTCATGCTCAGAAAGCTGATCGGTGACTTCGGGGTGTACGGTATCGCCCCCTTCATCCCCAAAGTGGCGGGGGTGGTGGTGCTGCCGCTCATTACGCCCTTCCTGACGAAGGAGGATTACGGCCTCTACGGCATCGTCACCGCGTATACCGGATTTTTCACGGTATTCTATACGCTGGGCCTCTTCGTCACCCTCTCCAATTCTTTTTACCGGTCCCGCTCGCAGTACAAGTGGCTGTGGCGGCAGGTCTACGGTTTCCTCTCCCTGTGGAACGTAGTATTTGCCGTCATCGTGGCCGCGGTGCTGTACTTCGTCATCCCGGCCTCCGCGGCGGAGAACCGCTGGCTGATCGTGGCGCTGAACGTCCTGCCGCTGGTCTTCTTCGGGCCGACCGAGAAGGTGGCCACGCTCTATTACCAGCTGCGGCGCAAGCCCCTGCAGATCGGCGCGCGCGCCGCGATCTTCGGGGTACTCAATATGCTGCTCACCCTGGTCACGATCCGCTACCTGCGCATAGGCTATATGGGTTGGTTTTGGTCGCTGTTCATCACCCAGATGCTGACCAATGTCTCCTGGTGGGTGCCCCTGAACCTGCGGGAGCGGATCACCCCCATCTTCAATTTCAAGTGGCGTACCATCCGGCAGGCGATGGCCGTGGGATTACCGGTATTGCCGCACCAGAACGCCCAGTATGTGCTGGACCAATCGGACCGTATCGTCATGGACCTCACCGGGGTAGCCACCCGCGACATCGGCGCCTACAACGTAGCCTACACCGGGTCCCAGATCTTTTCCACGCTGTCGCTGGCCTACAGTCGGGCGATGGCGCCGCAGATCCTGGAACTGATCCGGGATCGCCGCGAGGAGATCCTCCGCAAGATCATTTTCGGGAGCCAGGCCCTCTTTCTCGTGGCGCTGGTGCTCTACGCCTGCGTGGCGCGGGAGCTGTTTGCCTTTCTGTTCCGGGGCGAGGGGCTGGACGACGTGTACCGGCTCTCGGTGTTGATCTGCACGGCCCTGGTCAGTACGCCGATGTATCTCGGGGCCAATAACCGGCTGTTCTACCACGAGCGGACGAAGACCATAGGTATCCAGTCGCTCTACGCGGCCGGACTGAACGTAGGGCTCAACTTCCTGCTCATCCCGCGCTACGGAATCACGGCCGCGGCCCTCACCACCTTCGTGAGTTACCAGTGGCTGGCGTACTCGCGCTACTACTCTGCGACCTACCGGGAAGTGGCCACCCTGCGCTACTATCCCACCCGCTGGCTGGCGGCTACGGTACTCGCCGCGGCGCTGGCCTACTGGGTGAGTGGTTTGGAGCCGGTCACCCGGCTGGTGATCCTGGTGGGAACCCTGCTTCCGGTGGGGACCCTGCTCCTGCGTTCCCGCCACCTGCTGCGCGGGGGTACGGACGGTTGATCTTGCGTATTTTGGCCGCGAACCCAGCCGCCAACTCCCACCCGCCGATGCTGCCGAAGAAGATAAGCAAGCACACCACCATTCTCACCCGCCGCCTCCGCGAACGGGCGACGCGGCAAGAAATGGCCGCTACGGGTGATCCGACCCTCCGCACGATCGCCCGCTGTCTCGACCTGGCGCACCGCGACGACTTCACCGCCGCCCAACGGGAAGCCTTCGAACGAGTGGAGGACTACCGGCGCGAGCTCCTGAGCAACCACGAACTGATCAACTACCCGGTCTTCAACCTGCCCGAGACCGCCACGGTAAGCAGCGAGTGCAAGCGGGCCACCTCTCCGCCCATCTGGGCGCGCTTCCTGTTCCTGCTGGCCACGGAACTCGGTGCCGAGCGCATCCTCGAAATGGGGACCAATCTGGGCATCTCCGGCTCCTACCTGCTGGAGGCCATCCGGGACCGACCCGAAGCCACCCTCACGACCATGGACGGGGTACCCAAGTACGCGGAGATGGCCGGTAAGCAGTTTGCCGGCATCGTGGAGCCGGACCGCTTCGAGATCCTACTGGGGAACTACGACGATACCTTTCCCGAGCTCGTGGGCCGGGCACCCGACTTCGACCTCCTCTTCATCGACGGCAATCACCGCGAAGGCCCCACCGTCGACTACTTCGAAGAGCTGCTGCCGCACGCCCGCCGCCCGTCGGTGTGGGTATTCGACGATATCAACTGGACCCCCGGTATGGTCCGCGCCTGGGAAAAGATCCGTTCCGCCCCGGAGGCGACCTACTCGATCGACCTTTACAAGCTGGGCATCGTGGTGGTGAACGGAGGGAGCGGGGAGTCCTCCGGTGGCCGTTACGGCCTGCACCTGAGCTACTGATACCATGACGGACGCCGCCCCCGTGCACATCCTGCTGCCCACCCACGCCCGCCCGGACCTGTTGCGGCGCTGTCTGGAAAGCATGCTGCCCCTGCGGGAGGAACTCAGCGGCTGTACCGTGCACGTGATCGAGAACGGCTCGTCGGTAGCCGAAGACCTGGTCCGCGAGTACGCCGACCGCTTGCCGCTGCGGTATCACCACTTCAGTCCCGGGAATAAAAGTCTGGCCCTTAACGCGGCCCTCGGGCACGTGGACCCCCAAGCCTTCCTGGTGTTCCTCGATGACGATACCGCCGTCCGGCCGGGTACCTTCGACGCCTTCCGGGCGGCGGCGGAACGCTACGGGCCGGGGCATTTCTTCGGCGGTGTGCTCTATCCCGCGTACGACGTGGAGCCGGAGCCGGCGGTGGTACCCTATCTCCCGCCTTCGGCACGGCTGTACGATTGTTCGGGGGGCGAGGCCTTCCGGGTCATTAAGCCCTTCTCCTACTTCATGGGCCCCTGCTGGGCTTGTTTTGCCT
>JBGTHX010000257.1:0-2464 GCA_041746055.1 Lewinella sp.
CTTCCCGTCACCTGATGGGCAATATCCTGGCGAGCTTCTACAACCGCAACCAACTGCGGGTGGGCGACGAGATCAGCATCGCCGGGAAGCGCGGGGAGGTGATCCAGCTCAGCAACGTAAGCATCACCCTGCGCGCCGAGGACTCGGAATTCACGGTGCCCTTCAGCAAACTCAGCAGCGAAGGCTTCGAGATGCACAGCCGCCGCGACCACGGTCCCGCCCTGCCCCCCAACCGGGGCAATGTCTAATACCGGCTTACGTACTTTTGGCGCTTCCCCCGGGCCAAATCCTGAACCTTATGAAGACGCATTACTTCCTGTTCCTGTTACTCCTATGCTCCCTCTCGCTCTCCGCCCAGGAGGATGAGGAAGAAATCCCCGATGGCTGGCGCTACGGGGCGGGCCTCGGACTCGACTTTACCCAGCTCCTCCAGATCAACCCCAAGCAGGGGGCCGGCCAGAACCGCCTCGGCATCGGTACCGCCGTCACCAGCTTTGCCAAGTATAAGATGGATCGCCGCGACTGGGGCAATACCCTGCTCTGGCAATTCGGCCTGCAGCGGCTCGGCGCCGGCGTGGTGGCCAACGGATCCACCGAAACCATCCCCTTCCAGAAGACGGTAGACGAGCTGCGGCTCAACAGCAAGTACGGCTACCAGATCAGGGAAGACGGCAAGCTGTACTACTCGGTCAACGGTTCCTTCCTCAGCCAATTCTTCCCCACCTACCAGTTCCCCGATATTTACGCGGGTAACTTCGTCACCGACTGGCTCGACACCGGCCGCAGCCCGCTTTCAAAGTTCCTGGCCCCGGCCACGGCCACCCTTTCCTTGGGTGTGGACTACCAGCCCAACGACAACATCAGCCTGTTCTTCTCCCCCGTAAGTTCCAAGTTCATCATCGTGGCCAGCGACAGCATCGCCAGCCGTGGCGTGCACGGCAACCCGGTAAGCGGGGAGCCCAGCGCCTCCGGCATCTACCCTGACTTCAAGAACGTCGACGCCCAGATCGGTACCCTCGCCCAGGTAGAATACGCCAACGCTTTCCTGCGCGACGACCGCATGACCGTCACCTCCCGGCTGGGCTTCTTTACCAACTACCTGCGGGATCCCCAGAACGTGGACGTCGACTGGCAGAACAGCATGGCCTTCGCCATCACCGAACACCTGCAGTTCACTCTCTTCGCCAATCTCTCGTACGACGATAATCTCCGCGTCCAACTCACCGACTACAAAGCCCCCAACGGCACCGCCGGGCTCGGGAAGCGGATAAGCTTTACGGAGCAGTTGCTGATTACCTACGCCAGGACATTCTAAGCGGGGTGGCCGAACGCTTCACCCCCACCTACGATAATAGTCTACTCAACCGCGCGCGGGACTGCACCGTGTGCGCCGATCACCTGCCCCTGGGTCCCAACCCGATCTTCCGCATTCATCCGGAGGCCAGGATCGCCCTCATCAGTCAGGCACCCGGCCGCTACGCCCACCTCTCCAGCGTAGCCTGGGACGACCCCAGTGGCCGGCGCTTGCGGGACTGGCTCGGGGTGACCGAGGAGGAATTTTACGACTCCACCACCTTCGCCGTGTTGCCCATCGGCTTTTGCTACCCGGGTAAGGGCAAGGGCGGCGACCTGCCGCCCCGGCCGGAATGTGCTCCCCTCTGGCAGGAGCCGCTGCTGAACATGATGCCCGCCCTGCGGCTGAAGCTCCTCATCGGCGCCTACTCGCAGGCGCACTACCTGGGCGACCGGCGGGGCCGCAGCCTCACCGAGACGGTCAAAAACTATACGGCCTATCTGCCGGAATTCTTCCCGATCCCTCACCCCAGTCCGCGGAACGGGATCTACCTGAGGCGTAACCCCTGGTTCGAAACGGACAATATCCCCCACCTGCAGGAGCTGGTAGCCGGGATCATCGCCGGGCGTTAGATGGCGCTGAGGCCGCCGTCCATGCCGATCACCTGTCCGGTGACGAAGGATGCCTCCTCCCCCAATAAGAAGGCCGCCATGGCGGCGATCTCCTCCGGCGTACCCACCCGATTGAGGGGGTGACGGCGGGCGGAGGCTTCCCGTTTTTCGTCGGTGGCCAGCAGCTTTCCGGCCAGTGGGGTATCGGTGAGGGAGGGAGCGATGGCATTCACGCGGATGGCGGGCGCATATTCTGCGGCCAGGCTGCGGGTGAGCCCCTCCACCCCGCCCTTGGCGGCGGCCACCGCCGCGTGGAACGGCATCCCCCGCCCCACGGCCACGGTGGAGAACAGCACCACCGAAGCCGGCCGGTCGCTCTTTTTCAGCGCGCGCTCGGCGGCCTGCAGGCAGCGGACGGCCCCGACCACGTTCAGCTCGAAGGCACTCTGGAACACCTCGGGCTTCAGGCTCCGGAAGGAGCGCAGGTCGATGTTGCCGGGGCAGTACACCAATCCCTGCAAGGATTCCGGGACCGCGCCGGCCAGATCCGCCGCCGGAT
>JBGTHX010000258.1:0-5520 GCA_041746055.1 Lewinella sp.
CGTAGTTCTTTTCATCCATGGCGAGTTCGGCCTGGGCGGCCAGCGCGAAGGGGTAGTCGGGGCGCTCGCGGAGGATGATCTCGTACTGCTCAGCGGCCTTTTCGGGCTGTCCGTAGCGGTGGTAGAGCTGTCCCAGCGTGAGGCGGGCCCAGGCGGTGGACTCGTAGCCGGGGGCCCCGGCGTTCACCGCGCGCTGCATTGCCTCGATGGAACCGTCAACGTCGCCGTGGATCTCGCGGAGGTAGGATACGCGGCTGTAGGAGCGGAGGTCCGGACGGATCTCGTTCATCTTGTCAGCGGCGGCAATCGCTTCCTGGTAATGGCCGAGCTCGACGTTCGCGTCCACTACGGCGCCGTAGACCTGGGCGTTATAGGGATTGATCGAAACGGCCTGTTTGGCTATGTCCAGGGCCTCGCGGAAGGCGTGCTGTGACAGGAGGACGCCCGCTTTGGTGGAGAGCGCCTCGAATTCTAAATTCGGATCCTTGGCGCCGGCGTGATTTAGGTCGAGGGCCTCGTCCAGCATCTGGAGGGCGGCGGGGTAGTAGTGGCCGTGCTCTCCCGTGACGCGGGCCTCATTCACGAAGATCTTGGCGAGCGTTATGCGGGGCTCGATGGCGTCGGGGTTCTCCAGGCGCAATTCTCCGGCCATCTGGCTGTAGCCGCTCTGGGTCTTGTCCCACTCCATAGTATTCTGAAGTGCTTCGGAGCGTGGAAGCAGTTCGGGGATGGCCACGTCGGTGGAATCTTTCGCCGTTTCAGAGCCGTCGTTGCCGCAGGCGGAGACAAACAACAGGAGCAGCAGGGGTAGCAGTTGGGTATACAGTCTGAACATATAGGTAGGGATTGCAGAAAATTAAACAAAAAGCGTGGTACCCGTATTGCTCGACGGATACCACGCTCTTAAAGATTACGCGGGTTGGGACGTGGATTAGTTCGTCTTGACCATGCGGATCGTCTGCAGAATGCGACCGTTACCGTTCGTGACGACGGCGAAGTACACGCCCTGCGGCAGTTGGCTTACGCGGACCGGGATGTTGTGTTCCCCACCGTTGTAAGTGTCGTGCGCCAGATTCTGGAGGCGACGGCCGTTGACGTCGAACAGGTCGATGTTAACCGCGGCGGTCTCCCGTACCCGGAGGCGGATGGTGGTCTGCGTTTGGAAAGGGTTGGGGTAGTTGATGCCGATCACGTTGGGCGCGTCGATACCCATTCCTTCGGAGTTGAAGAAGTCCACCGTGGCGTTGGGCCGGAGGGCACCGCTACATTCTCCCTTTCCGCTGTGGGGCAGGGCGAGGTAGGGGAAGGAGTCCCGGAACATCTCGTCGTTCTCTTCTACACCGGTGGTGTAGCTAAGCACGCCCAGCAGATCGTCGGTTACGGGACTGCCGGTTCCGTCGAAGTCGTCATAGAACAGACCTACGGCGGCCAGTACTACACCACTGACAGCCTGGAGTTCGATGCGGGTGACGTCATCCTCGAGGCGGCGTCCGTTGGGGAAGCCGTCCATGTTGGGAATAGCCTGCAGCGAAGCGTCGGCGTTGAAGCGGGGGTCCGTCAGACCGAGCACGGCAGCCTGTACCAGACCGAGCGAGCTGAAATCGCTGCTGTCGCGGGGAGTGACGGGCACGGCCATGTTGAGGCGCAGCATATCACCGCCGGTGGGCAGGAAGTTGTTGATGAAGGGCTTACCAGCGGCGAGGGGGTTACCACCTTTGCCGGTGGCCAGTTGGTAAGGAATCACGTTCGGTACTCCCGTATGGAAGATGGGCCACAGGTCAACCGAGCGGGGCTGTCCGGCGCCGGGAAGAAGCAGGGTTCCGAAGACCGCATCATCGAGAGCGGTGCCCGCGACGAGTTCCGATCCTTTCAGGGGGAAGAGACCGTCGGCACCGTTGGTGAAGTCGAAACCACCTTCGATAACGTCGGGCCGGCTGGCCATCTGGATACGGAGGGGAGCGAAAGCCGGTACGGCACCGCCGAACAGGTCATCGTCCATGTACAGGGCGAGTTCGGGGTTGTAGAAGTACTGGTCAAGGGTGGTATCGTCCAGCTCATCGTAAGGGCTGATGGAGTTCCAGTAGTCCTTCATACCGACGGGGATGACGGCCTCGTTGGTGAGGGGCATACCCAGGCGGCTGACCTGTACGTACTCGTTGTTCTGGATCTCGGGCTTCGTACCGTCGTCCTGGAGGACGCGCACTTTCGGGCGGCTGGCCGAGGCCCATACACCGATGACGTAATCGGCGTCAAGGATGGTGGTGGGAGTTTCAGGGGCGCTTGCCTTCCGCAGTTGAGCGATCGGTACGTTAAGTACCAGCGCGTTGGTGTTAAAGCAGGCGAGTCCGTCGATCGGGTCACCGTCCTGGCGGGGAGCATCTCCGAGGTCGAAGATGCCGCCAAGGTCGACGAAGAAAGGATCGTCAACGGGGCCGGCGAAGACCTGGATGCCGTCACTGGTTTCGGTAACCGTGCCGTCGGAGTAGGAAGCGTAGCTGTCCTGACCCAGACCGACCGGGCTCTCGATGGAGCGGGGGCCGATGTTGGGTGCGGGAACATCACCGGATTCCACCAGGGTGGTGGTGGTACCGTCGTTCTCGACCATCTCCAGTTTGTAGGTGGTCTTGAGGTTCTGCTTACCCAAGCGGATGTTGAAGAAGGTGGTGGGATCCTCGTTCGTCCGGGTGAAGGTGAAGCGGTAGGTGATGTCGTCTCCCATGGTGGAATCATCATTGTCCACGTGGATCTCGTACCGGATATCCTCCCCGAAGTGGTAATAGTTCGGGCCGCCGTGGGGCAGCTGCATGGGAATATAGGTGGCGATCAGCGTGATGTAGTCCGGATCATCCGGCGAGCGGAAGGCGTATACGTCGACGTTGTCGGCGAGGGGGTCATCTGCGATGAGGGGCGCTTCACGGTGGGAGGAAGCGTAAGCAGCCGATCCCATCAGCACCGCCACCAGCAGCAGGACCGCACTTTTATAGTGTTGGATTGAATTCATGGTTTTTATGATAGACCCCGGCCACGGAAGGGCCGGGGAGGTCAGTTAAAAGGGTGGCTGCTTACTCTGCGATATTGGTGTGGTTCACCTCCGTACCGCGCCAGGGAATGGCCACGTAGGGGAAGGTGGTGCGGAACGACTTGTCGTTCGACTCCACTTCGGTGGTGTAACCGAGCACGTCCAGCAGGTCCTGGGTGACGGGGCTGCCACCTGCCTCGTAGTCATCGTACCAAAGGCCGATGGCGGCCAGTACGATACCAGAAACGGCCTGCAGCTCGATGCGGGTCACGTCATCCTCCAGGCGGCGTCCGTTGGGGAAGCCATCCATATTGGGGATAAACATCAGGGAGTCACCGCTGGCCGTGAAGGCACCGTCGGTAAGACCGAGTACGGCGGCCTGTACGAGACCGAGGGAGCTGAAGTTCTCACTGTCGCGGGGGGTGGGGGGCACGGCCATGTTGAGGCGCAGCATGTCACCGCCGTTGGGCAGGAAGTTGTTTATGAAGGGCTTGCCCGTGGAGAGGGGGCCGTCGGCTTTTCCGGTAGCCAACTGGTAAGGGGCCAGGTTGGGAACGCCGGTGTGGAAAATCGGCCAGAGATCGACCGAGCGGGGCTGTCCGGGGCCGGGCAGCAGCAGACCACCGAAATTTTCCTCGGAAAGTGCGGTACCAGCCAGGGCGTCCGTACCCTTGAGAGCGAAAAGACCGTCCGCTCCGTTGGTGAAGTCAAAGGCGCCAAGGCTGTTCTCCTGAATGCGCAGCGGCATAAAGGCCGGTACGGCGGACGCGAAGAACGCCGTGTCCATGTAGAGGGCCAGCTCGGGGTTGTAGAAGTACTTGTCCAGCACTTGATCGTCGAACTCCTGGTAGGGAGTGATGGCGTTCCAGTAGTCCTTCATGCCGATGGGAATAACGGCCTCGTTAGTGAGGGGCATACCCAGGCGGCTAACCTGTACCCAGTCGCCGCTGTCTTCAATCTCGTCACCGGATACCAGCGTGCGCATGGCGGGCCGGCTGGCCGAAGCCCATACGCCGATGATGTAGTCGCCGTCGAGGATGTTAGCGGGGGTGTTAGCGGCACCCTTTTTCTTGAGGGTGCTGATGGGAACTTTGAGGGCCAGGGTGTGTACGTTGAACTGGGCCAGTCCGTCGCGGCTCACGTCGTCTCCCTGACGGGGGCTGTCGCCCAGGTCGAAGATGCCGCCCAGGTCCACGAAGAAGGGATCGTCGGCGGGGCCGGCGAACACCATCTCGCCGGAGGTGGCGGTGGTGATGGCGTTCTCCCACACTTCCAGGTAGGTCGAATCGAGTCCTACGCCGCTTTCGATCGAACGGGGCCCGATATTGTAAGCGGGGCAGATTCCGTTCTCGACGATCGTCTGAAAGGAAGAGCCACCGTCGAGGCTGCGCTCGAGGGTGTAGGTAGCCTTGATGTTTTCAGCCTTCAGGCGGATGTTGAAGAAGGTGGTAGGATCCTCGTTCATCCGGGTGAAGGTGAAACGGTAGGTGATCTCGTCTCCGGGGAGATCAGTATCGTTGTCGATGTGGATCTCGTAGCGAATATCCTCGCCGAACGTATAATAGTTCGGGCCGCCCTGGGGCAGCTGCATGGGAATGTAATTCGCGATGATGGTGACCGTGTTCGGGTCATCGGGGCTGACGAACGCGTAAACGTCTGTGTTGTCCGCGAGTGGATCGTCCGCAATCAGGGGCGCTTCCCGGTGAGAGGAAGCGAACGTAGCCTGAGAAACGGCGCAGATCAGTGCGAAACAACCCAAACAGCGTAGTAAAATTTGACTCATAGGTGCTGTACTTGGATTAAGAATTAGTGAATCGTGGTAGTTCACCACACCTACGGCAAGCGCAGGTGCTATGGATTTGTTCACGGTGAATTATTTACTTGAAACCGCAATAATTAGATAAAAGTGTCGATTAACGCCTCTTAATTTGGATTAACTACCAAACAGGGTGACGAATACACCTTAAGTAGATGTGACGGTCCGGGCAAAAATTTCACTTCTGTTAATTTTATTGCAGCCGGTGCAAAAAACTCTGAATCATTTTGACCGTCACCTCCTGCCGGGCATACTCCGGCAAGCCGGGAATGCCCATGTACACCTCACCATTCCGGTGCCGCATCCGGCTCTCACGGTCGGCGAAGGCAGTAGCGTGGAATTCCCGCGCCCCGGTGATTTTCAGTACCCCCGCCACGTTCTCGGGCGTGATACCGCAGCCGGGCATGATCGCGATCCGATCGTCCGCCCTTTCGATGAGTTCCCGGATCAGGGCCGCGCCTTCGGGTACGGTGCCGCGTTGTCCGGAGGTGAGAATGCGCTCAACCCCGAGATCAATCAGTTCCTCGAGGGCGCGGAAGGGGTCCCGGCACACATCAAACGCCCGGTGGAAGGTGACGGGCAGTTCCCCCGCCGCCCGCACCAGCCGCTGCACCTGCGCCCGCGCCACTTCGCCCTCCGGACTTAGCAAACCAAAGACCACGCCTCCGGCGCCGAGCTCCCGGCA
>JBGTHX010000259.1:0-5685 GCA_041746055.1 Lewinella sp.
TACCCTGGGCCAGGGTGATCAGCTTTCCGTAGCCGCCGGATTCGTGCCGGGCTACTTCGATCCGCCCCCTCCGCCGCCCGCGCCGCCCACCTGGATGGAGCGCGAGGGCAGCCTACTGCTGTGGCTCGGCCTGTTTTTCGCCGCGCTTTATTATGCCTTCATGTCGTGGCGGGCGCACGGGGTGGACCCGGTAGTGCGCTCGCCCGGGCCGCGCTTCGGCCCGCCCGACGGAATCTCCCCGGCCTCCCTCAACTACCTCGCATCCTATATGGGCGAAGGCTCGGAGCGTGGCTTCACGGCCTCGATTATCGCTTTGGCCACCCGGGGCTACCTGACCATTGAGCCGGAGGAGAAGAAGAGCCTGTTGACCAGCAGTTACTCCTACCGGATCACCCCCGTGGTTCCCTGGCCCGATCCCGCCGTCCTGCCCGCCGAGCAACGGCTGCTGTACGACCGCCTCTTTACCGGCCGCGATCATTTCCTGGTCGAGGGCACCTACAACGAGGAGCTCCATGAGATCGCCGGCGACCACTTCGACCTGGTGCGGAAGCAGCACCGCGAACTGAGGGGCGAGGGCGCCAACGTGCGCTTCCTCGGACCGCTGCTGGGGCTGTTTCTGGTGAGTCTCCTGCCCGCCTATTACTGGGGCGTGAAGTCGGGGCTCGGGTACGCGATGCCCCTGGCCTTGATCTACACTTTCCTGGGAATCGGGGGCGTGGCCTTCTATACCTGGCTGATCCGTAAACCCGCCGTACACCTGGTCAGATTGCGGAGCGAGATCGCCGCGTTAAAGGAATACCTCAAGCTGCCCGAGGAAAAGCGGAAGCGACTGCTCAATGCGCCTACCATGGACCGCGACCACTACGAGGCCCTGCTCCCGTATGCCATCGCCCTCGGCATCAACAAGAACTGGACCGGTTACTTCACGGACGTCCTCACCCGGCAGGACTACCACCCCGTGTGGATCGTGGGCGGCCACTCCTTTGTCATTCAGGATTTCGACCGCCACTTCCACGGGGCGGTCGGTAGCAGCAGCACCCCGGCCAGCTCCGCCTCAGGCGGCGGCGGCTCGGTAGGCGGAGGGGTAGGAGGCGGGGGCGCAGGTGGATGGTAGGTCGCCGAAGCCGGGGGCCTTGACCATATCCGTCGCGGCACTACCTTCGTCCCAAAGCGACGCCATGACCACCAGCCAGTACATCGAGACCGAAGAGCGCTACGGCGCCCACAACTACCATCCGCTGCCCGTAGTCCTCACCGAAGGGCGCGGAGTTTATCTTTATGACGTCGAGGGCAAGCAGTACTTCGACTTTCTGTCGGCCTACTCCGCCGTCAATCAGGGCCACTGTCATCCCCGCATCGTCAAGAGCCTGCAGGATCAGGCCGCCCGGCTCACCCTTACCAGCCGCGCCTTCCACAACGACCGCCTGGGGCCCTACGAGGCCTACCTGACCGACTACTTCCGGTTCGATAAGGTGCTGCCCATGAACACCGGGGCGGAGGCCGTGGAAACGGCCATCAAGATCTGCCGCAAGTGGGGCTACGAGGTAAAGGGGATCCCGACCGACCGGGCGCGGATCATCGTGTGCGGACAAAACTTTCACGGCCGCACCACGACCATCATCAGCTTCAGTTCCGACCCCAACGCGAAGGGGAACTTCGGTCCCTACACCCCCGGCTTCGAGAGCGTAGCCTACGGCGACGCCCAGGCCCTCCGCGCCAAACTGGCCGAGGATCCCGCCACCATCGCCGGCGTACTGGTGGAACCGATCCAGGGGGAGGCCGGGGTCTTCGTGCCGGATGATGGCTACCTGCCCGCCGTGGCCGCCGCCTGCCGGGAGGCGGGCGTACTCTTCATCGCCGACGAGATCCAGACGGGCATCGGCCGCACGGGTGCCCTGTTACGGATATGCGGCGACTGCAGCTGTGAAGGGCACTGCGAACGGCAGGCCACCTACACCCGGCCCGACATCCTGATTCTCGGCAAAGCCCTCAGCGGGGGTACCTACCCGGTGTCGGCCGTACTGGCGGATGACCTGGTGATGCATGTCATACAACCCGGGCAGCACGGCAGCACCTTCGGTGGTAATCCGGTGGCCTGCGCCGTAGCGATGGAAGCCCTCGAAGTGGTGCGCGACGAGCGCCTGACCCAGAATGCCCGCCGGCTAGGCCGGCTGTTCCGGGAACGCATGCAGGAGCTAGTGGACCGCTACCCGGATACCCTGCGCCTGGTGCGGGGAAAGGGACTGCTGAACGCCCTGGTGATCAACGATAGCCCGGAAAGCGAAACGGCCTGGAACCTGTGTCTGGCGCTGGCCGACCGCGGCCTCCTCGCCAAGCCGACCCACGGAAACATCATCCGCTTCGCGCCGCCCCTCGTGATCTCGGAGGCCGAACTGCGCGAGGCCTGCGACATCATCGGCGCAGCGGTAAGCGAGCTGGCGGTAGCCGCGCGCTAGTCTTCTTTCGCGGCCGGTCGACGGTAGACGTCCAGCCGGTCGGTGCCGATCTCCTCTTGGGTGATGTGGCGCGCCAGGACGGGTACGTCCGGGGCCGCCAGGCCCTGTCCGAAGCGGCCGGGTCCGGTAAAGACCCGGGCCTCGTCCCACAAGCCGTAGGTGAGGAATGCCTCCAGGATAGTGGCACCGCCCTCTACCGTGACGTGGCTGAATTTTAGCTCGTGGAGCTTGCGGAGGACCTTCTTCAGCACCTTCCTGCTCAGCTCCTTGTCCTTGATCTCGACCGTGTCGGCCCGCAGTTTAGCGGGTTTGCGGCCGGTGAAAACCAGTGGTTTAACGCCGCCGGCGGAGAAAATAGACTCCCGGCCAGAAAGCCGGTCGCGCAGGTCAATGATCACCGGACGGGGGTCGGGGCCGGGGAAGAAGCGGGCGCTGAGGCGGGGCTGGTCTTCGATGACCGTGCGGGCCCCCACGATGACGGCGTTGGTGTTGGTCCGCCAGCGGTGGACGAGCCGGCGGCTGATGTCGTTGGTGATCCAGTACTTCTTACTCCGGTCTTTGGGGCGGAGAAAGCCGTCGGCCGACCGGGCGAACTTCAGCAGCACGAAGGGCCGCTGCTCGGTGGTGAAGATCATCCGGTTGCGGTTGGTGGACTCGGTGGGGGAGTAGTCGGGGTACTCCTTCACCCGCACCCCGGCTTCGCGGAGGATGGACGCGCTGCGGCCGGAGACTTCGTCGGTAGTATCGCGCTGGGCAAAGACCACCTTGCGTACGTGCTCCTTGAGGATCAATCCGGTACACGCCGGGGTACGCCCCTTAATGCAGCAGGGCTCCAGGCTCACGAAGAGGGTGGAGGCAGGAATCAGCTCGCGGTCCTCCTCCCGGACGGAATCCAGGCAGTTCACCTCGGCGTGGGCCTCTCCGGCTACCTGGTGGTAGCCCTCTCCGATGACGCGTCCCTCGTGCACCAGCACGGCTCCGACCCTCGGATTATCGAGCACACGGGAGTCGGCGAGATTCGCCAGTTGAGCGGTGCGGCCTAGAATGTCAGTATTCTTCACAAGTAGAGCACTAAAAATGGTGGTTTATGAAATATCGATGGAAATTGAGGATAATTGTGGCGGGATATTTGGGAAAATTATATTCAGAGGCCTAAATTTGACGGCCTATTGGTGAATAACACAAACAACACGCACTTACAACCCGGGATTCACCACAAACACTATCAACAACCCGATTCATGGCACACCGCATTTCCCTTAAGAACGCCCCCGAAGAAGCTATCGTCGACGTCCAGGTATTTTACGAACTCAGCCGCGACCCCCATTTGAAGGACCTGCAATTCTTCGATAACCTGCGCATGCACTCCTCCGGCTGCGTGGTTTTTCAGAAGACCCACAAGTGCGACGAGGCAAAGAAAGGCTACCGCACCGAAACCATCTACCTTCATAAGTTGATCGCCGAGCGTTACCTGAGCCATAAGCGGGTAGGAGAGCGGAAGCTGGTGGGCACCCTCAATGGCAACAAACTCGACTGCCGGCTCGAGAACCTCGAGTACCGCAGCCGGTCGGTGGCCAGCCGCAAGCGCCGCTCGAGCAGCAAGATCGGCTACACCGGCGTGTACAAGGAAAATAACCGCTACCGGGCGGTGATCAGCGTAAACCGTCGCAGCGTCCACATCGGCATGTTTCCCACTGCGGAGGAAGCCGCCATCGCCTATAACAAGAAGTCCGTTGAGCTCTACGGTAAATTAGGCAAGATCAACGTGATACGCTCGCGTAATCTCCCGCTTGCCGGACGGGCCCGCTAGAGCCTCGACCCGGAAGCCGGCTCCCCGGAGGTTGCGCTTGAATTGTCCCTGGGCGCAGTAGGTCACCAGCACCCCTCCCTCCCGCAGGGCGGCGGCACAGCCTACCATCGCTTCCTCCGTCCAGAGTTCGGGCTGGGTTTCGGGGGCGAAGGCATCGTAGTAGATCACGTCCGCGCTGAGTCCCGGCTGCGCTTCCAGGAAATCTCCCTCCACTTTGTGGAGGACGAAATTGGGATCGAGGCGTACTCCGCGTCCCCATTCGCTCTCGTGTAGTTCCCGAAACAGTTCCGTAGGAAGCTGTAGCTCGTCCGCGTAATTGAGGCGCTTCGCCTGACGCGGGTCTACCGGGTAGCGTTCGTAGGTCGTGTAGGTAAAATCCACCGTGGGAAAGCGCCGCGCCACCTCGCGGGTGAGCAGGGCGTTCAGTCCCGTTCCGAAACCGAGTTCCAGGACGTGCAACGTAGCGGGAGGATCGTGTTCCAGCAGGGGCATCAGCCCCGCTTCCAGATAGATGTGGCGGCTTTCCTGGATGGCACCGTGGGTGCTGTGGTAGGCATCACCGAAGCGGGCGCTGCGAAGACTGAGGCTGCCGTCGTCGGTGAGAAAAATTTCGGGTTCCAAGGCGCTAGGCCGTGGGCCGCAACTCGTCGACACGGATATCGAGGTGGCTGGCGTCGTGGACGCAGCTGCCCTCCTTGATCAGCAGCACCTGGGGCGACTCGTGGCGCACGCCGAATTCCGAGGCGATGTAATTGCTCACGTCGCGGTGGCGAAGCAGGTCGAGATAGTAGGGCTCGAGCTCATCGCCCTCGATGTCCCACTGCTTCTCCAGCCGGTTCTTGGCCATGGCGCTGATGGGGCAGGAGGTGCTGTGCTTTAGGATGAGGCAGGGTACGGTGCGGCTGCGTTCGATGAGGGCTTCTACGTCGTGGAGGCTGTGGAGTTGATTCCAGTCCATGGGAGGTTCTTCCGGGGGGTAGTGCGGTGCCGGTTTTACCGGGTTACCCCGGCACCTGCGGCCCCGCTAAGGGAGTAAGGCGCACTAGCCAAGTAGTGCTGTCAGGCCGGAAACAAGGTCGTGCAGCGAAAGGTTGGTGGGACAACCGACGCCGCGGTTGCAGGAAGAAAGCAGCACGAGGGCGGTGCCGCCGAGCAGGGGAAGAAAGCGTCTGGTAATTTTCATCGGTTCGTGCATTTGCCTGCCGTGGCGTACTTTTGCCGGCCAGCGCCAAGCTGCTGGGATTCTGTAAAAACTAACCGAAAATGGCCAGAAAAATTGCCCTACGTGACGCCCTCCGGGAGGCGATGATTGAAGAAATGCGCCGCGACGACACTGTCTTCCTGATAGGAGAGGAGGTAGCCCAGTACAACGGCGCCTACAAGGTGAGCAAGGGGATGCTGGATGAATTCGGCCCCGAG
>JBGTHX010000260.1:0-9897 GCA_041746055.1 Lewinella sp.
GGTGGTTACCTACCGGGGCGACATCATCAACGAGATTTTCGGCGGCAACAGCAAAGTCTACTGGGGAGCAACGGCGGCCACGGCGCGTAAGCTGAATTACCAGGATATCTGCATCCGGAAGCTGACTTACGCCGTGGTCGACTAGACCCTACTATATCAGGGTTGCCGTTCAGCCAGGCCGTCGTCGTCGATGAACCTGCGGCCCTCCCCGATGTCAAAGAGGAAGTCGTAGGGATCGCCCCCATCGTCCAGCATGACGTAAGCCACGGAATAGTCTTCCAATCCTTCCTCCGAAACACACCCGGAGATTACGGATAAGACGGTCCACTGGTGGCCCCGCGTATCCGTACTTACGTAGCCGTAAAAAACGGTGAAGGAGCACCCGTCGCCGGAGATCAGGCTTCCGGTATTGTTGGTGTAAGTACCGTTGGCGTGGTTCGTAAGCACATCAATGCGTTGATCCTCGGTCTGGTTGCTGATAGTCAGCGTGGCGTCTACCCGCCGGTACCCGATCGGCAAGGTGTCATTGGATACCGTCGTGCCCACCAACATCTGGGGATGCACTAGAAATACTCCTGCAATATCCGGCGGGTTGTCACCCCGGTGGACGGGCTGACCGAGATCTTCGATTCCATCCAGGATGTACTCGGGTACGAGGTCCCGGATTTCGGGTGAAAGGCCGTCTTCTTCGTCGGGGTCGCCTTCAATCAGGCTGCAGGAGATGGCTAGTGGCAGCAAGAGAACCAGGGTCAGCAGGCGGAGCGAGGTCAGGTACATAGCAACAGGAAAGTTGTCGGGCCGCAACAGCGCGGCACACCGATCAACTAATTCCCGACCCCATACCGTGGTAACCTCCCCGGATCAATTAAATATGCCGTTTCCCGGCGGGCGGGGCACAGCAGTTACCGCCGCAATTCCTCGTACATCTTCGATAGATACCGGTACCGGGGCTCTGCGGTGAAGGGCTCCGCCTGGCTTTCGGCCTTCAGGATCATGACCTCGGGCGTCTCACCCTCCCGGAGGGCCGGCCACTCCGGAAGGTCTTCTCCGTTGGGGTCACCGGTCTTCACGAAGTTGGCCAGGTAGGATACCATGGTACGGGCAGCCTTCCGGTCGGGCTCACCCCACAGGTACTGATCGGAGACTGATAGGTTATCCAGGAAGTATTCGATATCGGTAGCGTGGGCGGCACCGGGCATTTCCACGGGGTTTTCCTGTCCCTTCAGCGCCGGCCGGATCTGGTCGAAGCGATAGCGGTACACCGGCTGGTCGCTGTAACGGCGCTGCAGGTCGGCCCAGTTCCAGGTGCCGAGCACGATCCAGGTATCAGAGGCCAGTTCGATCGCCGAGCGGGTCGGGGTGTCTGCGGGGTAATACTTTTCGATTTCGCTGGCGGTACCGGCGTACTGTTCCTCCAACATGTTCCGGTACGCTTCGGCGGTCTCGGGGAAGCGTCCCCAGGGGCGTTCGGTGCTGGTCCAGCCGACGAGCAGGGGTACCTGGGCCTGACGCCCTTCGCGGAAGGTAAGGGCCGGATCTTCAGTGAAGAAGCGGCCATCGAGCACTGCGGGCGGTCCACCGAAGTCTCCATCGTTGAGGGTCTCGTAGATGTCCCGGGTAGGGGCATTGCGCAGTTCGGCGATCGATCGGTAACCGGAGGCTTTCAGGAAGGCCTCGCCCCAGGCCTCCCCGTCGGCTAAGGGCGTGAGTGGCCGCTGGGGGTTCACGACGCTGCCGCTCTCGCCCACCGCACCGGCGAGCAGATCGCGGGCCAGCGGCGATACCATCTGGGCGCTCACCGACATTGAGCCGGCGCTTTCTCCGGCGATCGTGATGTGGTCGGGGTCCCCGCCGAAGGCGGCGATATTATCCTTCACCCACTGGATGGCCGCGGCCTGGTCCATCAGGCCGTAGTTGCCGGAGCCCCCATAGCCGGACTCGGCGGAGAGTTCCGGATGCGCCAGGAAGCCAAATACGTTGAGGCGGTAATTCGGCGTGACCACCACTACGCCTTCGCGCGCCAGCTGCTCGCCATCGTAGCGGCCCTCGTCACCGGAACCGGCGGAGAAGCCGCCTCCGTAGAAGTAGACCAGTACAGGAAGTTTTTCCACCCCCTTCTTCGCGGGCGTCCACACATTGAGGTATAAGCAGTCCTCACTAACGGAAGGCGAGCGGAACACCATATCGCTGTATATGTAGCGCTGCACGGGCCGGGGACCGAATTCCTTGGCCATACGCACGCCATCCCAATCGGCCGCCGGCTGCGGGGGCTGCCAGCGCCGTTCCCCCACCGGCGGGGCCGCAAACGGAACACCGAGATAGCTCTGGACACCGGTACGGGTACTGTAATTACCCTCCAGGGCTCCATTGGCTACTTCCGTCCGGACGGCGAAGCCGAAGTTGATCTGCTGGGCGCGGACGCGGGTGCCGAGGCAGGTCAGCAGGAGCAGGGCGATAAGGGCATATTTGTGTTGCATAGTGGGTTTCGACTTTTTCCCAAGGTAATGATCCGGCTCCGGAATGCGCCGGCTCGCCCTACATTACGGGCAAAGCCATCCCCCATGATCATCCGTTCCCTCTTAGGTTTGCTGTTTTTCCTGACCATCTCCGCGGTGCACGCCCAGGATCGGATCACCGGATCCCTGGGGGCCACCCGCTCGGAGGTACTGGCGATGAACGGCATGGTAGCCACCAGTCACCCCCTCGCTACACAGATCGGCCTGCAGGTGCTCAAGGAGGGCGGAAACGCCGTCGACGCGGCCATCGCGGCCAACGCCGCACTCGGGCTCATGGAACCGACGGGCAGCGGCATCGGGGGTGACCTTTTCGCCATTGTCTGGGATGCCAAGACCCAGCGGGCCTACGGGCTCAACGCCAGCGGCCGGTCGCCGCGGGAAATGACGCTGGAAATGCTGCGCGCGAAGCAGCTCGACGCGATCCCCTCCCTCGGCCCCCTGCCGGTGAGCGTGCCTGGAGCGGTCGACGGCTGGTTCACTCTTCATGAGCGCTTCGGATCGTTACCGGTGGCGGATCTCCTGGCCCCGGCGATCCGCTACGCGGAGGAAGGCTTCCCCCTCACCCAGCTTATCGCCTGGTACATGCAGCGATCGGTACCGTACTACCAAGCCAAAGGATTTCCTAACCTGCAGGAAACCTATCTCGACCAGAACGGCGGAACCCTGCCGGGCGAGGGTGAGGTGTACCGTAATCCTTTTCTCGCCGAGACCTACCGGCGCATAGCCGCCGGCGGCAGGGATGCCTTCTACCGCGGAGAAATGGCCGCCAGGATGGCCGCCTTTCTGCAGGAGCAGGGAGGCTACCACACGGAGGAGGACTTCGCCGCCCACCGGTCGGAATGGGTAGAACCCGTTTCCGTCAACTACCGCGGTTACGACGTCTGGGAACTACCGCCCAACGGACAGGGCATTGCGGCCCTACAGATGCTCGGTATCCTGGAAGGCTATAATTTCGACACCATCCCCTTCGGCAGCACCGAGCACCTGCACCTCTTTACGGAAGCCAAGAAGCTGGCCTTTGAGGACCGCGCGAAATACTACGCCGATATGGACTTTGCGCAAGTCCCCGTCGACCAGCTGATCTCCGAGGATTACGCTGCCCGCCGCCGCGCCCTCATCGGGGAGCGTGCCACCGTGTACCAGGCCGGACAGATCAGCGCGGGGGAAACCATTTACCTCACCACGGCCGACAAGGACGGGAACATGGTCTCCCTGATCCAGAGCAACTACCGCGGCATGGGATCGGGCATGGTTCCTCCGGGGCTGGGCTTCATGTTCCAGGACCGTGGCGAGCTCTTCAGCCTGGAGGAAGGGCAGGCCAACACCTACGAACCCGGGAAACGCCCCTTCCATACCATCATCCCGGCCTTTATCAGCAAAGACGGAAAGCCATGGGTCAGCTTCGGCGTGATGGGCGGAGACTTTCAGCCCCAGGGCCACGCCCAGATCGCGATGAACCTCATCGATTACCACATGAACCTGCAGGAAGCGGGTGACGCTCCGCGGTGGGACCACACCGGTGGTTCTTCCCCAACGGGAGATCCCCGGGGAGAGGGGGAGATCCGCATAGAATCCGGCATCCCCTACGAGACCGTCCGTGGTCTCATCGACCGCGGCCACCTGGTGGGCTTCACCCGCGATGGATACGGCGGCTACCAAGCGATCATGCGCGACCCGGAGACGGGCGTCTACCACGGCGCCTCCGAAAGCCGGAAGGACGGGCAGGCCGCGGGCTACTGATTACCGCGTCAGGTACTGGCTCCGGTTGCGGTCCAGCTCGCGGAAGAAGGGATCGGTCATGTCCTTCACGAAGTAGATCGACTCGCCGGTCGACTTCATCTCGGGGCCGAGCTGCTTATCTACGTTAGGGAACTTGTTGAAGCTGAAGACCGGGACCTTGATCGCGTATCCGCTGGGCTGTGGATTGATGTCGAAGTCGCTCAGCTTGTGGGTACCGAGCATGACCTTGGTGGCGATGTTCAGATAAGGCACCTTGTAGGCCTTGGCGATGAAGGGCGTGGTGCGCGAGGCGCGGGGGTTGGCTTCTATAACGTACACCTTGTCTTCCCCGGTCTCTTTATCGGTCTTGATGGCAAACTGCACGTTCAGCAAGCCCTTGATTTTAAGGGCAAAGGCCAGCTTCTCGGCATACTCGCGCATCTTGTTGACGGCCTCC
Organism: Lewinella sp.; assembly: GCA_041746055.1. Taxonomy (GTDB): domain Bacteria; phylum Bacteroidota; class Bacteroidia; order Chitinophagales; family Saprospiraceae; genus Neolewinella. The sequence goes on from JBGTHX010000260.1 coordinate 4,693, forward strand.
ACACTCAGGGAGTAGGTCGGCAGCACCGCGCTCGAGTCGCCGGAGTGGATGCCGGCGGGCTCGATGTGCTCCATGATGCCCATGATGTGTACCTCCTCACCGTCGCAGATGGCGTCGATCTCGGCCTCCTTGGCGCGGTCGAGGAAGTGGTCCACGAGTACCTTATCGTCCGGTGCCTTCTTGAAGATCGAGAGCACGTGGCGTTCCAGTTCGGCATCATTGATGACGATACGCATGTCCTGTCCTCCGAGCACGTAGCTCGGGCGCACCAGTACGGGGTACTTCACCCGATTGGCGACCTCCAGGGCCTGGTCGGCGTCCTTCGCGGTGCCGAAATCGGGGTAGGGGATGCCCATTTCCTTGAGCAACTCGCTGAATCGGCCGCGGTCTTCCGCGAGGTCCAGGGCGTCGTAGCTCGACCCCACCAGCTTCACGCCGCGTTTGGTGAGCTCGTCGGCCAGCTTGAGGGCCGTTTGTCCGCCGAGCTGTACGATGATACCTACGGGCTTTTCGAGTTCTAGAATCTCCCAGAGGTGCTCCCAGAAGACCGGCTCGAAGTAAAGCTTATCGGCGGTATCGAAGTCGGTCGAGACCGTTTCGGGGTTACAGTTCACCATGATGGCCTCAAAACCTGCTTCCTGCACTGCTTTGAGTCCGTGCACGCAACAGTAGTCGAACTCAATACCTTGGCCGATCCGGTTAGGGCCGGAACCGAGTACGATTATCTTCTCCCGGTCGGATACCTCGCTCTCGTTCTCCCCGTCGAAGGTGGAATAGAAGTAGGGGGTGTTGGACTCGAATTCTGCGGCGCACGTATCGACCATCTTGTAGACGCGGCGGATACCCAGCTTGTAGCGCTGTTTGGTCACCGTCTCCTCGTCCACCCGCAGCAGGTAGGCGATCTGGATGTCGGAGTAGCCAACTTGCTTGAGTTCGCGGAAGAAGGGTTCGGGGATATCCTCGGGGACGTTGTATTTGAGCAGTTCGGCGTCGTAGTCGACCAGCCGCTTGATCTGGTTGATGAACCAGGGGTCGATCTTGGTAAGCTTCTGGATCGTTTTGCGGGGGACGCCGAGCCGCAGGGCATCCTTAAGGCGGAAGATGCGGTCTTCACTCACGTTCTCCAGGCGGTCGAGGATGTCGTCCGTCTTGATCCATTCCTTGATGTCGGAGCCGAGGCCGGCGCGTCCGTTCTCCAGCGACTGGCAGGCCTTTTGCAGGGCTTCGAGGAAGTTGCGGCCGATGCCCATGACTTCACCGACCGACTTCATCTGGAGTCCGAGTTTGTGGTCCGCACCGGGGAACTTGTTGAAGTTCCAGCGGGGGATCTTCACGATCACGTAGTCGAGGGTGGGCTCGAAAAAGGCCGAGGTGGTCTTGGTGATCTGGTTCTTGAGCTCGTCGAGTCGGTAGCCGAGGGCCAGTTTGGCGGCGATCTTCGCGATGGGGTAGCCGGTGGCCTTGGAGGCGAGGGCCGAAGAGCGGCTCACGCGGGGGTTGATCTCGATGACGATAAGTTCCTCGGTCTCCGGGTTCTGGCTAAATTGGATATTACAGCCACCGGCGAAGTTTCCCATGGAGCGCATGGCCAGGATGGCCTGGTTGCGCATGTCCTGATAGGCGGTGTCGGAGAGCGTCATGGCGGGGGCCACGGTGATCGAGTCGCCGGTGTGGATGCCCATCGGGTCGAAATTCTCTACCGTACAGATGATCACCACATTGTCGGCGCTGTCGCGCAGCAACTCGAGCTCGAATTCCTTCCAGCCGAGTACCGCCTTGTCGATCAGCACTTCGTGGGTCGGGCTGGCGTCGAGGCCGCGGCGCAGCATCTCCGGGAATTCCTCGTCGTTGAAGCAAAAGCCGCCGCCGAAACCGCCCAGGGTATAGCTGGGGCGGATCACCAGCGGGAAGCCGATCTCCTGGGCCGCTTCCATACCCTCCAGGAAGGAGTTGGCGATCCTCGCGGGCGCGCACTTCAGGCCGATGGACTCCATGTGCTTCCGGAAGAGCTCGCGGTTCTCGGCCAGTTCGATGGCTTCTAGGTCGACGCCGATCAGGCGGGTCTTATACTTTTCCCAGAGACCGACCTCGCCACACTCGATGGCCAGGTTGAGGGCCGACTGTCCGCCCATGGTGGGCAATACGGCGTCAATGTTTTGCTCTTTCAGAATGTGCTCGACGCTTTCGATCGTCAGGGGGAGCAGATAGACGTGGTCGGCGGTCATCGGATCGGTCATGATCGTGGCCGGGTTGGGATTGAGGATCGTGACCTCGATACCCTCCTCCCGGAGGCTCCTGCTCGCCTGGGTGCCGGAATAGTCGAATTCGCAGGCTTGTCCAATGATGATCGGTCCGGAGCCGATGATGAGCACGGATTTGAGGCTAGTGTCCTTTGGCATGGGGGAGGGGATGGGTCAAAATTCCCGCAAAGATAACAAGGCAGCAGCCAACTTTTGCGGCGGCACGCAGGTGCGGGGGAAATAAGCCGGGGCCGGCCCGGGTGCTTTGCGACCGGAGAAACCACCGATTCAGTAGCGGCTGCTTTTACATATACGGGCTATCCGCTACCTTCGCCCTCCCGATCGCGATCGTTTCCCGGAGGAATGGCAGAGTGGTTGAATGCACCGGTCTTGAAAACCGACGTACCGCAAGGTACCGGGGGTTCGAATCCCTCTTCCTCCGCCAATTTCCCCCGCACCTGCGCGCCCGCCGGGTTCTCCCGGTACTATTTACCGGAATTTTTACTCCCGCCCGCCTGCCGGATCCGCTTGTAGCCCAACTGCTCGAGGATCAACCGCCAAACTGTTTCGTAGGGTACCACCTCCATGTAGTAGTCCAGCCGCGACTCGTTCAGCGGGTGGTCTTCCATGGCTTTCACGTAGCGTTTGGTGTGACGTTCGACCGCCGCGCGGTGAAATTGCTGGGCCGACAATTGGGTCAGGGCCTTCAGAAAGTAGCGGACCCTCCGGTAATCCGGCCCCCTCAGGTGACGGTTGGCGTATTTGGTGATCGATTCGATGGTATGCGTCGTCTTGTTGTGACGCCGCTGGATGATTTGGTAGACGATCTCGATGATCAGGAGGTGAACGTTGCGGTGGCTCTTCTCGCCCGGCACGTGATCGAAGGAGTTCAGGAAGCGGGAGAGCCGGAACCGGCTGAAGGTTTCGTCGCCCGGCGCCACCTCGATCTGCTCCATCCGCACGAGCAGGTAGAGGTAAGCCTCGATGATGCGGAAGGTCTCGTTGTAGTAGGAGAGCAGGTTGTTGGTGAGGGTATCCGGGCGGATGCTGAGGAAGGTATCGTAGGCTTCCTGGAAGCGGCCGGCCCGCAGCGCCAGCATGAGGATGAGTTCGTAGACCTTGATGTAATTGTAATCTCCGGGATCGGTGCGCGCAAGCAGCCGGCGGGCGAAGTCGGTGCCCCGGGCGTAGTCGTTCAACTGAGCGTAGGCCACCGACAGGTTGGCCTCGAACACCTGAAACATTGTCGCAGGGGTATTTTCTCGGTTGGCCAGGTAAGCCAGCGCGCGGTTGGAGACGGCGATCACCCCTTCGTAGTCCTTCACCACGACGTAGCGATTGACCTCGATCAGGAATACGATGTAGGAGAGCATCGCGATATCGTGCTTCTTCACCAGGTGGCGGTGGCGCAACAGGGCCTCTTCGGCGCGTACCGCGATACCTTCCGGGTCGCGCCGCATGTTGCGGAGGTACAACAGATCGTTGAGGTCGGCTACGGCATCCTCATACTCCCGGCTGATCTCCTGGTACTGGGCCGCCCGGGCGGTATAGTATTCGTACTTATTGGAATCGAAATGGCGGTTGGCGTACTGCCGCCGCAGCATGGTAGCGCTCAGGGCCGCCGCGACCACCATATCCAGCCGCGCGGCACTGCGGTGGGCCTCCTCGAGGAAGGGCAGCAGTACCTCGGAGCCTACCGTGGTACGTAACTGCTTACCGATGGCGATGAGCTTCCAGACGTAATCGGCCTTGCGTTTGCGGCGATCCGCAGCCTTGGGGGCCGGCATCAGGGCCGTGAGGCTGTTGATCAGGTCGATCTTCAGCTGGTGCTTGGCCTTCCGGAAGGCCGGTTCGCCCGGGTCAAGCCCCAGGCGGGCGGCGGCCTCCTCGGCCGTGGGATCCTCGGTCTGCCTCAAATATTCCAGCAGGGAACCTTTGGATCCGTCATCGGGGACCGGGTACGACCACATGAGGTGGTCGGTACCGAGCAGTCCTACGAGCTCGGATAATTGTTTCATAAAGCGTCTAAAATTGCTGCGGACGGGATTCTAGCCTCTCCCTCCATTTCAGCCGTAACAAGTCGGAGTAAAACCGGTAAAGCGCCACGCCAATAGGCGGGTAGTTTCTTTTATTCTTGCGTCTGGGGTAGGTACGTCCAAATCACCCGGGTGGGATTCACCCGCCGCGGATTGGAGTTAATATCCCTTATTTTGCCACTCATACCCACTATCAATCATGGGGTGCACTGGGTAATGCAGACCCGAAATTCCCCCCATACTACCGCCGGAACGGGCAGCAACTGCCCAAGCGTGGGGTGGGGCTTTCCCCATTGTTGGGAACGGCGGTCACAGGTGTTAAATCGGCGGGGAAGTGTCTTTTTCAGAGCTTATCTTCTATCCACTCGAGCACGTCACCCAGAAAGTCGAGGTGTTCCGGCTCGTGGTGCAGCTCGTGGTAGGCCCCGGGATAGCCCCGGAAGGTGACGGTGGTGCCATTGCGGGCCGCGAAGGATTCGCTCGCCTGGTAGGAGGTGATCCGGTCGGCCGAACCGTGAGCGATCAGGACCGGTACCGAAAAGCCGCGGTCATACTGCTGCAGGGATTTAGCCCGCTCCAGTAGGTCGATGCCCGTCTGGCTGCTCAGGCGGGTGTGATTAAGGGGGTCTGAGCGGTAATCTTCAATGACCGCGGGGTTGCGGCTCAGCGCGGAAAGTTCCAGCTGATTGTCAAGGGTAAAGGTGGGCCGGATGCGGCGCATGAGTTTTCCGATCGCCACGACGGCCGGATGGGGGCGGAAGGCCTCGGCGATGTAGGGGGAGGTAACGATGGCTCCCCGGATGCTGGGTTTGCGCTGGATTAGGTACTGTAGCAGCAGTTGCCCGCCCATGCTCTGACCGTACAGGAACACCGGCAGGCCCGGGTAACGGAGCTGGCACTGCACCAGCAGTTGGGCCACGCCGTCGAGG
>JBGTHX010000261.1:0-13711 GCA_041746055.1 Lewinella sp.
GGCTTTGCACGAAGTTCAGCAAATTTCGGATCATGAGCCGTCCGTGCTCGGTCATAATACTCTCCGGGTGGAACTGCACGCCAAAGATGGGATACTGGCGGTGGCGCAGGCCCATGATGCCGCCGGTCTCGTCGGTGGCGGTCACCTCCAGGTCCCCGGGCAGCGTGGCCGGGTCGATCACCCAGCTGTGGTAGCGGCCGGCACGGAAACTGGCCGGTACGCTCTCGAAAATTTCGTCGTCGGTGAGGGTACGTTGCATGTCGGTCTCCACGCCGTGGTGCACCTCGGCCAGGTTGTGCAGCGCCGCACCGAAGGCTTCCCCGATCGCCTGGTGACCGAGGCAGACCCCGAAGATCACCTTCTCCCCGGCGTAGCGCCGGATGAGCGCCGGCATGATCCCGGCATCGGCCGGCAGGCCCGGACCGGGGCTCAGCACCACCAGGTCGTAGTCCGCCACCGCATCCAGGTCAATCTCATCGTTGCGGAATACATCCACCGACTGCCCCAGCTCCTCCTCGATGTAGTGAACGAGGTTATAGGTGAAGGAATCGTAGTTGTCTAGGATCAGAATCTTCATATTGATAGTTGGATTTGTAAGCGTCCGACGCCTCCCCCCTAAAAGCTAGCCGGTAGCCCTTCCGCTTTGGTGAGTGCCTTAATGAGCGCGCCGAGCTTGTTGTAGACCTCCTGGGTCTCGCTCTCCTCGTCGCTGGCCGCCACCACGCCGGCGCCGGCCTGGTAGTAGAGGGTATTGTCCTGGCTGAAGAAGGAGCGGATGAGGATGGCCTGGTTCATGCCGCCGTCGAAGTCGATGAAGCCGAGCGCCCCGCCGTAAAAGCCGCGCTGCTGGTTCTCGTACCGGTCGATGAGCTCGATGGCCCGGTACTTCGGAGCTCCGCTGAGGGTGCCGGCCGGGAAGGTGTCGCCGAAGACCCGCACGGCCACGTCGTCGTCCACCAGCTTGCCATCCACGGTGCTCACCAGGTGGATCACGTGGCTGTAGTAGTGCACCTGCCGCAGACTCCGCACCGTCACGTCGCGGGTATGGCGGCTCAGGTCGTTGCGGGCGAGGTCCACCAGCATGACATGCTCGGCATTCTCCTTGGGGTCGGCCAGCAGCCGTTCGGTAGCTATCCGATCCTGCTCCGCGTCGCCCGTCCGTTTGTAGGTGCCGGCAATGGGGTTGAGCCGCGCTACGCCCGCGCGGATCACCATCTGGCTTTCGGGACTCGAGCCCATGATGCGGTAGTCGCCGTAGTCGAAGTAGAAGAGGTACGGCGAGGGGTTGATGCTCCGCAGTGCCCGGTACACCTGGAATTCGTCGCCCCGGAAGCCCTGTTGAAACTGCCGGCTCAGCACGATCTGGAACACGTCGCCCACGCGGCAATGGTGCTTACCCTTACCCACCAGCTCCCGGAAATCGGCATCCGTCATATTGCTCGTTTCCTTCCCCTCCGTGCGGAAGGGGTGTACCGTCCCCCCGGCCCGGATGGCGCGCTCCACCTCATCCAGACGGCTTTCTTCCCCTTCGGGCAGGTTCTCCAGCAGCAGCAGTTCATCGCGGTAGTGGTGAAACACCAGCAGGAAGCGGTACAGGTGATAGCGCAGGGCGGGGGCCCGCAGGTGCGAGGGGTTGTGGAACCGCAGGGTATCGAAGTAGGCCACCCCCTCGAAGTTGGTGTGACCGATCAGGCCGTTGAACTGCCGGACGAGCGGAGTGGTATCGCCGTAATCCACCCGGAAGGAATTCAGGAAGGCGCTTAGGTCCCGGCTCACCGTCTGGGTGTCCTCGCAGGGCAGCACGGTGGGCTCCTCCCCCACCCGGCCCCGGCGGATGGTGGTTCCGTCGACGCGGTAGGAGGCCAGCGTTTCCAGCCCGAGGATGCTGAAGTAGTGCTCGTGGTTACGCGTCTCGTTGGATTCCAGGAGGACGGGATCGGTGAAGCGGTCGCGCACGGCCAGGTAAACGGAAACGGGGGTCAGCTGGTCGGCGGTGAGGCGGCGGGTCACCACCTTGATGCGGGTGGTCGGGGGTGACAGGGTGGAAGTGGTCAAAAGTGGTGCTGTTTATGCCGGCCTCCGGAGGCCCAACGGAAAAGGCCCGCCGGAGCATCCGACGGGCCTTTAATTCTTGTGCAAAGGGCTACCGTGTGCTCAGGGAAGAGTACGTTGAAGCCACCACCAGTTGTTGTTGGTCATTTGCATGCCGGCAAGGTAGATACTACCCGGCGTTTTACAAAAAGAAATGTTTCGGCCGGAGTCGGTGCACCGGATACCCGACCGGGAGGGCGTCTACCGGATGTCAATTTCTATGGTTTAATGCGTATCTTGCGGCACCCCACGGCCTGCACCAAGGCTGTCTCAGTTGATCCCAGACGAACCAAGCCCAGCCCCCAGACGTATTTATTCCGTTTGAGAGCCGCCATTGTTGAGACCTCGTACCCAATTTTGATGAAAATACTCCGCGTAGTTGAAAGTATGGACCCCGCGTATGGAGGTCCCTGTCAGGGGATCAGAAACTCCGTCCCCGAACACGACAAGGCGGGGACCGAGACGGACATACTCTGCTTCGACGACCCCGCTGCGGAGTACCTGAAAACGGAGACCCTATCCATTTTTGCTATTGGGCCGGGAAAAACGGCGTGGGGATATACCCCGACGCTCGCCCCTTGGTTGCTGGAGCATTTGACCGGCTACGACGTGGTCATTGTACACGGCCTGTGGCAGTACTATAACTACGCGGTGTACCGGGCCGTCAAAAAATTGAAACGCCAGCAGCGGACGGGTATACCGACTGTGTACATCATGCCGCACGGCATGTTGGATCCCTACTTTCAGCGAACGTCCTCGCGGCGGATCAAAGCCATCCGAAACAGGATTTACTGGGACCTCATCGAAAAGCGGGTGATCAACGCCGCGAATGGCGTGCTGTTTACCTGCGATGCGGAGCTAAAGCTTGCACGGGAGACTTTTCCGGGCTACGCCCCCCGGCAGGAAATTAATGTAGGTTACGGGGTCCCGGAACCTCCCGAATTTACCGCCGCGATGGAATCGGCCTTCCGGCAGCATTGCCCCGGCCTCGAGGGGCCTTATCTGCTCTTCCTGAGTCGTATCCACCCGAAAAAGGGGGTAGACCTGCTAGTCGAAGCCTACGAAAATTGGCTGGGAACCAACGCTGCCGAGCGCCCCTGCCTGGTAATTGCCGGCCCGGATGTGGGCTCCCAACTGGGACAAAAGCTTCGGGATACCGTTGGGGAGAACCCGATTCTGGAGAAGAAAGTCTTCTTTACGGGTATGCTTACCGGCTTAGCTAAATGGGGCGCCTTCTACGGCTGTGAAGCTTTCGTGCTGCCGAGTCACCAGGAAAATTTCGGGATCGCCGTCGCCGAGGCGCTGGCCTGTGGCAAGCCGGTACTGATCAGTGACAAAGTCAATATCTGGCGGGAAATCCACCGGAAGGAGGCGGGATTTGTCAGCAACGACAGCCTGCCGGGTGTGGAGGATCTCCTGCACAGCTGGAGCCAGCTTGACGAGAAAGACAAGCAAAAAATGGGAGAACGCGCTACCCTGTCTTACCGCGAGGATTTTTCCATTGCCACGGCCGCCCGGCAACTCCTGGTCGCCGCGAGCGGTGGACGGTCGAGCACCGGCACGGTCGTCGATTCGAACGACAAGGAATGGACCGACGGGCCCATCACTTACCGGTGAGTATATCTTAAAAGACCTTCCATGTCCGACTTCCTGCTCTACGGCGCCTATGGCTACACCGGCCGGCTCATCACCCGGATGGCCGCCGAACACGGTCTCCGGCCGCTCCTCAGCGGGCGCAACGCCGGCAAGCTGGAGGCCATGCACCACGAATTTGGCTATGACTACCGGGCCGTGGACCTCAATAATCGCACCGAGCTCCACGCCCTCCTCGAAGGGCACAAGGTGGTCCTTCACGCCGCGGGACCCTTTGCCCAGACCGCGCGGCCGATGATGGAGGCCTGTATCGCTACCGGCACGCACTACCTTGACATCACGGGCGAGATCCCGGTCTTCGCGCTGGGGGCCCAGCTGGGCGCCCAGGCACGGGTCGCGGGGGTGATGCTGATGTCTGGCGTGGGATTCGACGTGGTACCCACCGACTGCCTCGCGGCCTACCTCAAGCAACAAATGCCCGAAGCGACCGATCTGGTACTGGCCTTTGCCTGGAAGGGGGGCATGCTCAGCCACGGTACCGCCAAGACCATGCTCGGCGGACTCGGAGAGGGCGGCGCCATCCGCGAAAACGGCAAGATCAAGAAGGTGAAGGCGGCCTACGACGTCCGGGAGTTCCCCTTCACGGCAGAAGTACCACTACGTGCGGTGACCATCCCCTGGGGGGACGTCTTTACGGCCTACTTCACCACGGGAATCCCGAACATCAAAACCTACTTCGCGGTGCCGCCGGCGCAGATCAAGAATATGCAGCGCAGCAATTACCTCGGACCGCTGCTGCGGCTTGGCCCGGTACAAAATTATCTGCGCAGGAAGATCGAGTCCCGTCCCGCGGGCCCCGATGACGCCCAGCGGGAGCGCGCTGAGACCTACATATATGGAGAAGTAAAGGACGTGAGCGGCAAGATCGTAGCCGCCCGCCTCCGGACGCCCGAGGGCTACACGCTCACCGCCCACAGCGCGCTGCTGATCGTGCGCAAGGTGATCCACGGACAGGCCGAGGCCGGCTATCAGACCCCGGCGGGACTGTACGGGCCCGACCTGGTCCTGGAGATCGACGGGGTGACCCGCGAGGATATCTGACGCCCCGGGGCAAACGGTAAGAATAGATTAACGCCGGCGGGGTAATCCCTCCCCCCTACCCATTCGTTCTAGCACCAAAGCCCCACCCTATGAAGTTTCGCTTACTCCTCGCTTTGCTCTTCCTCTCGCTGCTCACCGTGCCCGCCCAGGCCCAGCTGGGAAAACTCGGCAAGATCGCCGATCGCGCCCAGGGCGTTCTCAATGGGGATACCCCCCTCAGCAACGAGGAGATCGGCACCGCCCTCAAGGAGGCCCTCGACCAGGGCGTAGGCAAGGCCGTCACCAGTCTATCGGCCGAAGACGGCTACCTGCAGAGCCCGTATAAAATTCTGCTCCCCGAAGAGGCCCAGGCCATCGTAAGCCGTGTCAGTGCCCTACCCGGCTTCGGCAACGTGGAACAGGACCTGACCCTGCGCATCAACCGCGCCGCGGAACTCGCCGCCAAGAAAGCCACCCCGATCTTCGTAAACGCCATCAAGGGGCTGACTTTCCAGGATGCCATGAACCTGCTGATGGGACAGGAGGACGCCGCCACCCGCTACCTCGAAAGCAATACCTCCTCCGCCCTGGCCGGGGAATTCCGGCCCGTTATCCGCGCGGCGCTCGACGAGGTCAACGCCAACGAGATCTGGCTGAGAGTGGTTACGGCCTACAATAAAATCCCTCTGGTTAAGAAAACGGAGCCCGAACTGGACGCTTACGTCACCGATCGTGCGCTGGGTGGAATGTTCGGCCTCATCGAGGTAAAGGAAACGGAATTGCGGGAGAATCCCGCCCTGCGAAATACTGAACTGCTGCGAAAGGTTTTTGCCCGGCAGGACAAGTAACGGGCCTTGCTTGCTGCGGAAGGGAATGATCAAAGGTTAACATTAGGTTAACGTGAACGTCGGGAAAGCTATCGACCTTTGCGGCCAATTACACCGGTATCCGCCGGAACCTAATCAACCAAATCTTTCCAAGCATGAGGTTTTTTACCGCATCCTTCACCCTACTTCTGGTGACACTCCTGTCCTTTGGAGCCACCGCCCAGGGGGTGACCACCTCCTCTATTTTCGGCCAGCTGACCGATGCCGGCTCCGGTGAGCCCCTAATCGGCGCCACCGTGCAGGCCGTACACACGCCCTCGGGGACGTCGTACGGAAACGTCACCGACGAAAAGGGCTTTTTCCGGCTTCCCGGTCTGCGCGTTGGCGGCCCCTACACCATCACTGCCAGCTACGTGGGATACGACCCCGTTGTCCGCGAGAACATCTTCCTGCAGTTGGGACAAGCCTTCAGCTTTAACGAGGCCCTTGGCGGGGCTTCCGTCAACCTGGGTGAGATTACCGTAGTCGGTACCCGCTCCAGCGTATTCGACGGCGGCCGCACGGGACAGGAAACCACCATCAGTGAGGAGCAAATCGATGCCCTCCCCACCGTCAACCGGAATATCTCTGACTATGCCCGCCTCAACCCGCTGGCGAAGATCTCCGAAGGGGACGGATTTGCCATTTCGATCGCCGGTCAGAATAATCGGTTCAACAGCATCTACATCGACGGCGCTGTGAACAACGATGCCTTCGGCCTATCCGGCTCGGGCACCAATGGCGGACAGACCGGTGTTTCGCCCATCTCCATTGACGCCGTCGAGCAATTTACCGTAGCCGTAGCCCCCTTCGACGTCCGCCAGAGCGGCTTTGCCGGTGGATCGATCAGCGCCGTTACCCGGTCGGGAACCAACGACATTGAGGGAAGCGCCTACTACTTCCTTCGGAACGAGAACCTGACCCGCAGTAACGGTTACGTGAATTCGGACGGTTACGAATTCGACGACATCGCCCCTTTCTCCGCCAAAACCTTCGGCGCCCGCCTGGGTGGCCCGATCGTAAAGGATAAGGTGTTTTTCTTCTTGAATGCCGAACTGCAGCGCGACGAGACCCCCCAGCCCTTTAACATCTCCAACTACAGCGGTACCTCCTCCGCCGCCGATATCGAACGGTTGCGCAGCTTCATCAGCACCAACTACGATTACGACCTCGGCAGCTACGACAACAACACGGCTTACCTTAACAGCGATAAAATCCTGGCGAAGCTCGACTTCAACCTTAGCGACGTACACAAACTCTCGGTTCGCCATTCTTACGTCAGCGCAGAGAACCTGGAGGCCCGCGGCTCCGGTCGCCGTAACCTGAATTTTATCAACGGCTCGGAGTTCTTCATCTCGAAGACCAATAGTTCCGCCGTCGAGCTCAACTCGATCTTCGAAAATAATACCTCCAACAACCTTACCATCGGACTGACCCTGGTGCGTGACGACCGCGATCCTTTTGGGCCCGACTTCCCCACGGTACGCATCAACGACGGCGCCAACGGCGAAACCATCGAGTTCGGTGCCGATCGCTTCAGTACCGCCAACCTGCTGAACCAGGACGTACTCACGATCAAGAACGATTTCAACATCTACGCCGGGCGCCACAACATCCTGATCGGTGCCAACCTGGAATTCTTCAAGGCCGGTAACCTCTTCGTCCGCGAAAACTTCGGCTCGTACCAGTACTTCGGGATCGGAGATACTACCGGTCTGGATCAGTTCATTCTCGGCCTCCCCTCCAGCCAGTTCGACCGTAGCTACAGCCAGGTCGATAATGTAACCGGCGACAACAGCGCCGCCATCGCCAATCTCAAGCAGAGCCTCATCGGCTTCTACGTACAGGACGAGTTTCAGGTCACCGACCTGCTGCGCCTGACCGGCGGATTGCGGGCTGACGTGTCGATCTACCCCGACAACGTCCCCACGAACGACCAATTCAACAACGAGACCATTCCAGCCCTCGAAGCAGCCGGTTATAATCTGGAGGGCGCGCGCACCGGTCAGGGCATCAAGTCCTCTATCCTCTTCAGCCCGCGTCTCGGCTTTAACTACGACGTGCTCGGCGACCGCACCTTGCAGTTGCGGGGCGGTATCGGCATCTTTACCAGCCGTGCCCCCCTCGTGTGGGTAGGGGGAGCCTACAACAATTACGGCTTCAACATCGGCGGGGTGCGGGAACGCAACTCCGTATTGTTTAACCCAGACGTCAACACCCAGTTCCCCGGCGAGATTAACCTGGGTAATCCCGCCCCCTCGGGCCAGATCGACCTTTTCGCCGAAAACTTCAAGCTTCCCCAGACCACCAAGATCAACCTGGCCGTCGACTACAAGCTGCCCGGCGACATCAACCTGACCCTGGAAGGCCTCTACACGAAGTTCAACAACTACGTCCGCTACCAGAGTCTGAACCTGGACCCCGCGAACCTGTCCCGCCTAACGGGTAGCCCCGACGACCGGGTCTACTACACCAGTTCCGCGGCCCTGGACCGTACCTATACCGGCATCTACCTCGGCACCAACACCGATAAAGGCTACGCCTGGAACTTTTCCGCCGTGCTCCAGAAGCCCTTCACCAACGGGTTCATCGGTACCCTGGGCTATTCCTACGGTGATTCCTACAGCCTGTTCGACGGTACCTCCAGCCAGAACTCCTCGCAGTGGCGTGGGTACTACAACCCCGAAGGACGGAACAATGAGGGCCCCGTGCAACGGTCCGCCTTCGCGGCCGGCCACCGGGTATTCAGCTCGCTATCCTACGCCATTCCCTATTCCAAGTACGCTTCCACCACCTTCTCGCTGTTCATGAATGGCGACGTGGCCCAGCCCTTCACCTACGTGGTTGGCGCGCGAAACAACGACCTAGTGAATGACTTTGGTTTCGACTTTAACGAGGTAGCCTATGTACCGGCCAACATCGGCGAGATCAATCTGGTCGAGGACAACGGCGTAAGCCCAGAAGAGCAGTATGCTGCCCTGGAGCGCTTCATCGCCGCCGATCCACACCTGAGCGAGCGCCGCGGACAGTACGCTGAGCGCAACGGCGCCTGGGGACCCTTTAAGGTCATCTTCGATGCCCGCATCCTCCAGAACTTCAAGGTGCCGATGAGCAACGGCAAGGAGAACGTGCTGCAGGTATCCCTGGACATCTTCAACCTCAACAATCTCCTGAATGAGAACTGGGGCCGCCTCAACAACCTCGGCTTCGGCACCTACTCCCTGGTGAACCTGGAAGACGTCAGCGACCAAGGCGTCCCGACCTACACCGTACCCTCGGAGATCGTTAACGGCGGCGCCCCGGACACCATTTGGAGCGACAACCTCGACGACTCCGGCCTCCGCAGCAGCCGGTATACCATGCAGATGGGTCTCCGTTACATTTTCCGGTAGGCGAGTTCCGCTGCTCCCACGAAGTCGCCTTAAGCGGGACGCTCAAGCCCCCGATCACGAACGTGATCGGGGGCTTTTTCCGTAATGTGCGAACAATTCATACACTGGAACACCTCTATAGACGGATGGAAGACACATTTGATAAGCTACCGAACGAGGTGACGAACCCGCACGAAGCGCGGGAAACTATTACTATTCCGGTGGTCAAAGAACATTTGACAGTTTCTACCCGGGAAACCATCACCGGTGAGGTGCAGGTCCAAAAGACCGTCCACACCGAACAGCTCGATGTTCCGCTCGATACGATCTTCACTACCTATCGCGAGCACCGGGTACCTGTCGACCGTGTGGTCGACACCATGCCCCGCATCCGGTATGAAGGAGAAAACCTGATCGTCCCGGTGGTGCGGGAGGAGGAGGTCGTGACCAAACGACTGGTTCTGGTGGAAGAAATTCACCTGATCCGGGAATCCCATACGGAGCAGCACACCGAACATATCGAGTTACGCACCGAGGAGGCGACCATTACCCGCGCTTCACCACCCACCGCCCCGACGCAACCTACCGGCTAAATAAACCTGAGACCTATCCTTCATTTTATTCATCAAAACCAGCATTAGTAATGAAAAACCAGACAGTAATCGGCGTATTTGACACCATGAGCCAAGCCAAGAGCGCCAAAGAAGCCCTCACCAACCAAGGATTTAACGCCAGCAACATCGACGTATCAAAGTACGGAGCCCACGGCGACCGCCACGACCGGTACCAAGACGATGACGATAGCGCAATCGGCCGCTTCTTCGAAAACATTTTCGGGGATGACGACGACAACTACGAGCGCCGCCGTGAGGTCGGCCGGGAAGTTGCCAGCCGGGGTACCCTCGTCACCGTCCATACCGACAGTATGGAAAAGGCCAAGCAGGCCGCCAGTATCCTCGACCGCTTCGGCGCCATCGACATGGAGGATCGCTACAGCCAGTACCAATCCGACTCCTTCGACGCCGACGCCAACCGGAACCGCCTAAGCGAACGTTTCGACGGCGACCTGGACGCTGACAACGACGCCACCCTTGAAGTAATCAAGGAAGACGTTGCCATCGGCAAGCGGGAAGTACAAACCGGAGGAGTGACCGTCCGCAGCCACATCGTGGAGCGCCCGGTCGAGGACACGCTGCGCCTCCGTACGGAGCGCGTTACCGTGACCCGCAACCCCGTGGATCGGCCCGCTAAAGCCGGAGACCTCCGCGACCAAACCATCAGCATGAAGGAGACCGCGGAAGAAGCCGTGGTATCCAAGACCGCCCGCGTAGTCGAGGAGATCAAGGTTCACAAAGACGTGGATACCCGTTCCGAGACCATTCGCGAAACCGCCCGGGAAACCGAGGTAGACATCGAGGAAAACGATGGCGACACCAAGATCCGGAAAGACCGTGACCCGGTCTAAGCCCAATTGAACCGATCCGTCAGCAGCCTGGTCCCAAAGGGCTGGGCTGCTGTCTTTATTCACCCGTTAAACAATCAATATCATGGCACAAATTAGAATCGAAGAAAAGAAAACCGGAGGGTCCATCTGGCCCTGGATCATTGGCCTGTTCGTACTCGGACTTATCGTCTGGGGCGTAGCCGAAGCCTTTGACGAGGCCGACGAGACCTACACCGAAGAGGTCAGGGAAGACGGCGGAACCGTAGCCGGAGTAGCTACCGGCATCGATGAGAACAACAACTACAAGGATTACGAGACGCCCGATAACAATTACACCGAGATGTCCGGCCGTTACCTCGCCACCACCGAGAATATGGAGGGTGAAATGGGGCTTGACCACGAGTTCAGCCACCAGGCCCTCACCGAACTGGCCATGGCCACCAGGGCCCTGGCCGAACAGAAGGGGCTGATGGACCACGCCGACGTCAGAAGTAAGATCGATCGCGTAGAACGCCTATCCAACGAGATCATGGAAGATCCCATGGCCGGCGACCACGCCGACAAGATCAAGATGGCCGCCATGCTGATTACCGAGATCCTGGAAGACGTGGACGGCCAGGCGTACGACGACCAGTATTCCAGCGAGGTGGACGCCTTACGCACGGAAGCCCAGGCCATGAGCGCCGAGACGCTGACGCTCAACCAGAAAGAAGACGTTCGCAGCTTCTTCCGTCAGGCCCGTGAGGTACTGCAGCGCATGAGCTAATCGCTGGCCTCCACCCCTTTTCGATCACTTTAAATTACCACAGCATGAGTACCATTATCAATGACCCGGACACCCGCAACAACAACGCCGGTCAAAAAAACAGCCGCCTCAAATTTCTCGATGACCTGAGTGGATACAAGGTCCACCACGATGACGTCGACCCCAGTGGCTACAACGTAAAGCTGACCTCCGGAGAAAATATCGGGGAGGTCGAGGGCCTGTTGGCCGACACCACCGCCGAGATCGTCCGCTACATCGAGGTCGAAATCGATGAGGAGGTCGTTAATCGCCACGAAGGCGGCATGTACGACACCGAGGATCGCCACGCGCTGATTCCGGTAGGACTGATCCGCATCGATAAAGATGACCGCTCAGTTATCATATCGGGAGTCGCCTACGATCATCTCATCGATTACCCCCGTTTCCGGAAGCACCACGGCTACAGCACGGGCTATGAGATCGATACCAATAATTACCTGTCGGGTTTCCACGAGTATGGCAACACCTACGACCGGGACCGTTACTCCACCGATGCCTATCGCGAGGCCGGCATGCTCGATGATGCCTTCTACACCAGCGATTTCTACACGAACCGGGCCAGCCGCTCGTCGATCTAAGCAAGTTACGAAACGGCCTACGTTTCACCTAACCCGATCCGCGGTACCGCGGATCGGGTTTTTTAGTTTCCGAAGAGCTGCTGCCCGTCGTAGCGGTTTTGATTGATCGGCACTTCCAGGAAGTCGAAGGTACCCGGCTTGACCGCAATGCTGAACTGGTAGGTGTTCCGTTGTGGGGCCCAGCTGAAGCGCATCTCCCAGCAGTGCAGGTCGCGGGCGAAACTGAGGTAGGGGTAAGTGATCCGCTTGCTGGTGAAGTCGTAGCCGATCTGCCCGATGTTAACGCTCCAGTTCTCCGTCAGCTGGAGGGCTCCCCGCAGTTCAAGGCTGTTGGCCGTGGTGTTGAAGCGGAGGGTATCGCGCGCGCCGGGGATGTCCGATACCTCCCGGTCCAGGCTATAATTGAGGGTGTGCCGGATGCTGAATTTCTCGAAGAGGCTCAGGATGTCCGTCTCCTCAAAGAGGGTATTCTCTTCTTCCCTGCGCTGTCGTCGCTCCTCCTCGATGTCGGTCACGTACTCCTCCGCCTCGCCCTGGAAGAGCTGCCGGATCTTGTCGACCGTAACCTGAGTAGAGACCGTACCGTTGAAACTGTTAAGCTGGAAGGGTACGCCGCGCTCGCTGAGTGTGGTGCGGTTAACGCGGTTCACGCCGCCGCTCGTGGGGTCGTAGACGGAGAGGTAGGGATCGAGGGTAGCCCGGAGGTTCACCTGCGTCAGTCCCTTGAACAGACGGGTACTTCCCCCAATGTTGATGGTACTCCAGTTCAGGGTGTCGGCGCCGAGGTCGTAGCTGCCGTTGACGCTGATGTTCTGGAAGAGCTTGATGATCTGATCGGTGCTGTCCTTCTTGTTCCACACCTTGGCCTCGAAGAGGTTGGAAATGCTGTAGTTGGCGCGGAAACTCAGGTCGCCCTGACTCGGCGCGGAGAAGATCTGCCCGGAGAAGGGGGTAACGAAACGGTTCGGGTTGCCCCGCTCCGGGTCGATCATGTTCTCCCGGATGAAGTACGGAAGCCCACTGATGTAGTCCCGCGCGTTCTGATAATCGGGCGAGTACGACAGCGAGACCGACGGCTTCATTACGTGGCGTAGCCCCTTCAGTCCGAACAGTCCGCGCCCGGGCAACTGCACCTTGCCAAATAACTGGGTGCTGACGCTCACCCCCGCGTTGAAGGTGCGGTAGCTGGCCAGTCCGGGGTTGAGCTGGCTGGCGATGGTAGCGAAGGCTGTGGTATCGAGCACGATGGTGCCGTTCTCATCGGTGATGCTGTCGGTGCGGATGGTCGTGGTATCGAGGTAGTACTCCAGGGTTTTGCCGTAGTAGGTCTCGGAGTAGCTCGCATTGGGGCTCACGTTGAAGTACTTAAGCACGTTGAGGCTCAGGGCGGTGTTCGCGGTGTGCTGGAAGCCGTACCGGGCTTCGTCGTAGGTCTGCTGGGTAAAGAAGGTGGTATCCGTGCCCGTGAACTCGGTCTTCAGCTGGCTGGTGTAGCGGAAGCTCAGCTTCTTGTACCAGGAGTTGATGCTGCCGGGCAGGTTGCGGAGCGGGTAGATCGTCTGGGTCTGGAAGCGGGCATCCGGAAAGCTCACCGAGATCTCCCGGGTCTGGTTGTTCTGGCTGTGGTTGAGGCCGGCGGTCAGGGTTGAGCGCAGATTGGGAAAGTTCTTGGTGATGTTCATCGAGGAACGGATCACGTTCGTGCTCACCGCCTCGTAGCTGTTGAGGAAGCGCTGGTCGGCCAGGTTGGTCTGGAAATTGATCGAGCCGCCGAAGTTGAAGGTGGGGTGAGCGCTCGGGTCCTGCCGGTGCCGCCAGCCGAGGCTGATGCCCCGCTGCACGTAGTTCTGCAGTTCGTTGTCTTCCTGCCGCAGGTGGCGGTA
>JBGTHX010000262.1:0-5102 GCA_041746055.1 Lewinella sp.
GTGGCCCGCTGCACGGTGGAGGAGATCGACGCCATCAATATCTTTCAGGCGAGTTACCGGGCGATGCACCGGGCCATCGATGCCTTATCGGTTGCGCCCGACTTCCTGCTGATCGACGGCAAGTTCTTCGTGGCCCACGCCACGCTCGACCACTGCTGCGTCATCAAGGGCGACGGCAAGTACCAGCACATCGCCGCCGCCGGTATCCTGGCCAAGACCCACCGCGACGAGCACCTGCTGCAGCTCCACGCCGACTACCCCCAGTTCGGCTGGCGGACCAACCGGGGCTACCCCACCAAGGCCCACCGCGGCGCCATAGCCGAGCACGGGGCGACCGAGCACCACCGGAAGAGCTTCACGCTATTGCCGGGCGGGGAAGCGTACAAGTTGTTCCGGTAGGACGACTACCTTTGCGGGCGTGTCCGACGGGCAACATGGTAACTTGTACGTTGTACATGGTAAATCGTATATCTTCTTGGACATCGTAGCAATAGTAGGTCGCCCCAACGTAGGCAAATCCACCCTCTTCAACCGCCTCATCGGGGAACGCCAGAGTATCGTCGACAACCAGAGCGGCGTGACGCGCGACCGGCAGTACGGCCAGAGCCACTGGAACGGTAAGGAATTCGCGGTGGTCGATACCGGCGGCTTCGTGCGGAACAGCGACGACGTCTTCGAGGCCGCCATCCGCGACCAGGTAGAGATTGCCATCGAGGAAGCCACCGTCATCCTCTTCATGGTCGACGTGACCACCGGCATCACCGACCTCGACGAGGAGGTGGCCCAGATGCTCCGCCGCGCCGAAAAGCCCGTCCTGCTGGCCGTCAACAAGGTCGACAACAACCAGCGGCAGCTCGAGGCCAATGAATTCTGGTCGCTGGGCTTCGAGCAGACCTTCTTCCTCTCCTCCGTCACCGGCAGCGGTACCGGCGAACTGCTCGACGCGGCCGTCGACTATGTCACCAACCACGAAGAGGAGGAAAACGAACTGATGCAGCTCGCCATCGTCGGCCAGCCCAATGCCGACAAGTCCAGCTTCATCAACTCGCTGTTGGGCGAAGACCGCAACATCGTTACCGACGTAGCCGGCACCACCCGCGACAGCATCAACAGCCACTATAATAAGTACGGCAAGGAATTCATCCTCATCGACACCGCCGGCATCCGCAAGAAGGCCAAGGTGCACGAGAACCTGGAGTACTACTCCGTCATGCGCGCCATCCGCGCCATCGAGAAGGCCGACGTCTGCGTCCTCATGATCGATGCCACCGACAATGTCGAGAGCCAGGACCTCGCCATCTTCCGCCTCGCCCAGAAGAACAACAAGGGTATCGTCATCGCCATCAACAAATGGGACCTGGTCGAGAACAAGGAGACCAACACCGCCCGAGACTACGAAGCCGAGGTGCGCCGCCGATTCGCCCCCTTCACCGACGTGCCCATCGTTTTCATGAGCGTCACCGAGAAGCAGCGCATCATGAAGACCATCGAGGCCGCCGAGGAAGTGTATGCCAACCGCACCCGCCGCATCTCCACCTCCAAGCTCAACGACCTCATGCTGCCCGCCATCGAGCGCTACGGTCCGCCCAGTTCGCGCGGCCGCGTGATCTCCATCAAGTTCGTGTCGCAGCTGCCGCTGGCGTATCCGGCCTTCGCCTTCTTCTGCAACCACCCGCAGCACATCAAGGAGAGCTACAAGAACTACCTCGAGAACCAGCTCCGCGAGAACTTCAACTTCACCGGCGTACCGATCACCATCTTCTTCCGCCAGAAGTAGGGGCGGGAGCGCGGGTGCTAGGGGTTCTCCCCCCGGGAAACGAAGCGGAACGAGACGCCGAAATCCAAAAAGTAACTGTTGATACCGTCCCCCCCGTCCCAGCCGGCGGAGAGGTCCAACGACAAGTCATCCGCCACGAGGTAGGCGAAGCCGCCGTCGTAGTTCGCGGTGACTTCCCCCGACAAGCCCCCGTACACCTCCACGAAGGAGCTCCAGCGGTCCGACAGCGCGAAGCCTAAGGTGGTGATGTAGTCGGTACTGCGGCTGTCGTCGCCGGTCCAGGTGCGGCTCAGGTTGGCGGTGAGGGCCAGCAGGTCGGTCAACCCCCATTCGGCCACGACGATGACGTTGGCTCCGGGGTTCCGGCGGCGGAAGTCTTCATCCTGGAGGGTGAGCAACACGTGACCGCGCACCGCGAGGGTCGGCCGCCAGCCGTCCTGTTCGAAGAAGCTATACCGGCCGCCCACCTGGGTGTCGCTGAAGCCGCGGTCATACCGCCTGCCGGTCGGGGTGGCCACCTCCGCGGAGGCCCCGGCAATCAGTGCGCTGAGCTCGAAGCGTTCGGAAAGCCCGATGCGCAGGTCGGTGGTTTCGGTCACCTGGGTTAGGCGGTCGTCGGAGGTGCCGGCCCAGTCGAGGTTGAGGCCCGTCTGTACCTGGTAGACCCCCCGACCGACGGTCAATGCCCCGATGGACTGCCCCGGTCGCCCGGAAACGATGGTCGGCCGGTACTGGGCAATTAGGAATACGGGGAGCAGGAAAAACAGGCCGGTGCAGAAGTGCTTCATGGGGTGGGGTAGGGGTACGTCCACAATCCGGTGCGGGCCCGCGTTGTTCGGTCCGACCGGCACCCCCAAGCATGACCTTGCTATATTGGCCGCTCCTCCATACCGTGCCTATGCCTTCCGCTACCCCCCTCGATGTGATCATAGTTGGTGCCGGACTGGCGGGCATCGGTACCGCTTACCGCCTGCAGGAACGCTGTCCCGGTAAGACCTACGCCATCCTGGAGGCACGGGACTCCCTCGGCGGTACCTGGGATCTCTTCCGCTACCCGGGCATCCGGTCCGACTCCGATATGTTCACCTTCGGGTACCGCTTCCGACCCTGGCAGAACCCGCAGTCGCTGTCGGCGGGCGAGGATATTCTCACCTACCTCCGCGAAACCGCGGAGGAGAACGGGATCGACCGGCACATCCGCTACGGACACCGGGTCACCGGCGCCGGCTGGTCTTCGGAAGACCGGCTCTGGACCGTGACCGTCGAAGGGAGTGCGGGCAATCAGGAAGTGCGCAGCCGCTTTCTCTACCTTTGCACCGGCTATTATGACTATGATCGGGCGCACCGCCCGGAGTTCCCCGGAGAGAAAGATTTTGGCGGCACCATCCTCCATCCCCAGTTCTGGCCCGACGATCTGGACTACACCGGGCAACGGATCGTGGTCGTCGGCAGCGGGGCCACCGCCATGACCCTGGTGCCCGCCCTGGCCGAGCGGGCGGCGCACGTGACGCTACTCCAGCGGTCGCCCACCTACGTGATGACGCTACCCAACCGCAACGGCATTTACCACTTCCTGTCCGGCCGCGTCCCCGACCGCTGGGCGTACCGCATCACCCGCTGGGCGAACCTGGGTATCGGCATGGCGATGTTCGGCCTCTCGCGGCTGTTCCCGGAGGGTGCCCGCCGGCTGCTGATGTCGGGCGTGGCCCGGCAGGTCGGTCCGAAGGTCGACGTGGCGCGCCACTTCAACCCGCCCTACAGGCCCTGGGACCAGCGGCTGTGCCTCGTTCCCGACGGCGATCTCTTCCGCGTCCTGCGGGAGGAGCGGGCCACGGTGGTCACCGACCACATCGATCGTTTTACCCCGACGGGTATCCGTCTACGGTCCGGCCTGGAACTGACCGCTGACCTGGTCGTGGCCGCTACCGGACTGAAGGTCAAGATCCTCGGCGGGGCCACGATATCCCTGGACGGCGTAGTGGTGGAACCCACCACCACGATGATCTACAAGGGGACCCTGGTCAGCGGCGTGCCCAATCTGGCCCTGGCCTTCGGCTACACCAACGCTTCGTGGACCCTGAAAACGGACCTTACCGCCACCTACTTCTGCCAGCTGCTGCGGCACATGGACCGGGAGGGCTACACCACCTTCGTCCCGCAACCCGAAGCCGACGTGGAGGCGCGTCCCTTCCTGGACTTAAGCGCCGGCTACATCCAGCGTGCGAAGCATACCCTGCCCGCCCAGGGCTCCCGACGGCCGTGGCGGGTGTACCAGAATTACCTGCTTGATGCCCTGATGACGCGCTACGGCAGGATCCGCGACGGCGTGCTTAAGTTCGCCTGACCGAAACCCCCAACCCAACTCCCGTGCAGCTGACCGTCCACCCCTTCGACCTCCCCCTCCGCGACCCCTTCCGCATCGCCCACGGGAGCCGCACCGTACAGCCTACCCTGATCGTCGAACTGACGGACGGCGGCCTGAGCGGACTGGGGGAAACGGCGATGACCACCTATTACGGGCTGGACAGTGCCCGCTGCTCCGCGGAGCTGAAGGCCCTGGCACCCGCGCTCGCGCCCTTCACCCTTGACACCCTCAAGGGAAGGGGGGGCGCGGGACTACAGGAGGTGCTGGACGTACTACCGGCGGAACTGAGCCCCTTCCTGCGCTGCGCCCTCGATGTGGCCCTGCACGACCTGTGGGGAAAGATCGAGGGGAAGCGGACCGGTCTGCTCTGGGACCGGGAGGCTACGCACGCGGTACCGACCTGCTACACCATCGGTCTTGCGCCGGTGGAAGAGATGGTGCGCAAGCTGCGGGCCTTCCCGTGGCCGGTATACAAGATCAAGCTCGGCGGGGGTGACGACGATGTCGCCCTCATCCGGGCGCTGCGGGAGCACACCGATGCCCCCTTTTACGTGGATGCCAATACCGGCTGGACGCCGCGGCAGGCCATCGACTTCTCGGGGCCGCTGCGGGAGCTGGGCGTCGTCTTCATCGAGCAGCCCCTGAAACCGGGGGACCTGGAGGGACAGCGGGAGGTGCAGCGCCACGCCGCGCTGCCGGTACTGGCCGACGAAAGCTGCCAGACGGAGGCGGACGTGGACCGCTGCGCGGAAGCCTTCTCCGGCATCAACATCAAGGTGGTCAAGTGCGGGGGGCTGTTGCCGGCGCGGCGCATGATCGCCCGGGCACGGGAGCTGGGTCTGCAGGTGATGGCGGGCTGCATGACCGAAAGTAGCGTGGGCATCAGCGGGATCGCGCAGCTGCTGCCGGAACTCGATTACGCCGACCTGGACGGGGCCATGCTGCTGGCGAGCGACCCGG
>JBGTHX010000263.1:0-14718 GCA_041746055.1 Lewinella sp.
AAGGATGCCCGCTCCATCGCCGCTGTTAGGCTCACAGCCGCAGGCCCCGCGGTGTTCCATATTGGCAAGCATCGTCAGGGCATCCTTTACGATGCTGTGCTTGGCCTCGCCGTTCAGGTTGGCAATAAAGCCGGTACCGCAGGCATCCGACTCCAGATGGGGCGTATAGAGTCCCCCGTTGCGGGGAGTGGTGGCTTGGTATTGCATAGGTCTCTCAGGGTTGCTTGAAAATCACGAATTGCCATCGCTAGCCTTCGTTTCAATAACCCACAAGATAGAAGATGGATACTCCCGATTCAATGTTCCACGGTTATTATATGTGGGTATTTACGCTCGGAAATGAAGTTCTAGCGTAACTACGCCAGACGAATACGTCGGTATTAGTTTTGCAAAAGCCCAATTGGCACAACTATCATTCGTCAATCTTATCCAAATGCAAAACCTATATCGAAAATGATCGCCCGGGCAACCGTTCCCCGTATTTTCTGAAGCGTCGCGAATTTTGCACCTTTTCCGCACGATGATCGCTTATACCCTAATGTTCCACGGATCACCTTTCCCAGTGCAGTCCATAAATTTTCCGAATTCTTGTGGCTATATTTGCCCAACTGCAAACAAGCTGTATGAAAAGCCCCGAATCGCTCGATGCCGTAGCCGAATTTCACCGCACCTTCCGCGTTCCGGTGCTCTCCGCACCTGCGATCCCGCCCCCCGACCGCGGGCGCTTACGCGTCAATCTGCTGCGGGAAGAACTCGCTGAGTTAGAGACCGCCATTGCGGCCGGTGACCTGATCGAGGTGGCCGATGCCCTGGCGGACCTCCAGTATGTCCTGAGCGGCGCCGTGCTGGAATTTGGCCTCGGTGACCGGTTCAAGCAACTCTTCGAGGAAGTACACCGGTCCAACATGAGCAAGACCTGCCGCACCGAAGGGGAGGCACAGGCTACGGTAGAACACTACCGGGCACTCGGTCAGACCGGGCGCGTGGAACGTAGTGGAAATCATTTCCTGGTGTACCGGGAAGCGGACGAAAAGGTACTTAAGAACGTCAACTACTCGCCGGCCGATCTTGCCGCCCAACTCAAGTAATCATGGAAGACGGATTTCGGCACCGGGGGCAGCGCAAGAAGCTGATCGACCGTCTCCGCACCGCGGGGGAGTTCGACGACCGGGTGCTGGAGGTGATGGGAAATATCCCCCGGCATGCCTTCCTGGAGAGTAGTTTCGGAGACTGGGCCTACCGCGATGAACCCTTCCCCATCGACTGCGAACAGACCATCAGCCAGCCCTCTACGGTCGCGTGGCAGAGTAGCGTGCTGCAGTTATTACCGCGACAGCGCGTCCTAGAAATCGGCACCGGATCAGGCTACCAGGCTGCGGTGCTCTCCCTACTCGGAGGCCGGGTTTTCACCGTGGAACGTCACAAGATCCTGTTCCGGAAGGCCAAACTGACCCTGAAGAAACTACGCCTCGACCGCGGCATCCGCTTCTTTCTCCGCGATGGTCACCAGGGGGTACCCGAGATGGCCCCTTACGACCGTATCCTGGTGACCGCCGGAGCGGACAGCGTGCCGCAGGCGCTCCTGGATCAACTTGCCGTAGGTGGAATTCTGGTCATACCGGTGGGGCCGGAAAATGAAGACCAGACGCTGCTGCGTATCACCCGCCGTACCGCCGAGCACTACCTCCATGAGGAACTGGGGAAGTGCCGGTTCGTACCCTTTCGCAGCGGGGTCGCGTAAAATATTTGAGGGTCAGACCCCGGAAGGGTCCGTGAAGGTGCCGAGCGCGCGGTAGAGATCGCGGTGCATCCGGCTACGGGTGCCCAGCTTGGTCAGCCGCTCATTCCCGGGATCCGGGTAGGTGCGGTTGGTAAGGAGCACGAAGATCAGGTCGTTATCCGGATCCGCCCACACGCAAGTGCCGGTGAAGCCGGTATGGCCGAAGGTGCGCTCGGAGGCTCCCGCCTTCACCACGCTGTGGTAGTTGGCATCCAGCCGGTCGAAGCCCAGCGCGCGCTTGTTGTACGGGCCGCGGGAGGTAAACAGCTCTACGGTCTCGGGGGAGATGATCTGTCGGTCACCGATGGAACCTCCATCCAGCAGCATCTGAAACAGACGCCCCAGGTCAGTGGCGTTACCGAAGAGTCCGGCGTGGCCCGCCACTCCACCGAGCAGGGCGGCGCCTTCATCGTGTACATACCCATTGACCTCCCCGCGCCCCAGCCAGCTGTCGACAATGGTCGGCACAAGCTGACCGTCCGGGTGAGAATCGAGTGGCCGGAAGGCCAGGTGGTGCAGGCCCAGGGGCCGGTAAAAGTTTTCGGTGACGTATTCGTTCAGCTCACGGCCTGTAATAGCCTCTACCACATACTGCAACACCACGTAATTGATGTCGCTGTACCGGTACACGGGGCGGCGGGTGTATTCGACCTTTGCCAGGTCGCGGCGCAATCGGGAGGGCACGCTGCCATCGAGGTACCGGGTAGCGCTCAGGGGGATCGAGTGGTTACCGGCGCGAGAATCCGCGAGGTAGCCGGGCTGCAGGTAGGGATAGAGCGGCAGGCTGCTCTGCATGCCGGTCTGGTGTGTCAGCAGCTGGTCGATGGTGTAGCGACCCGGTACCGCGTCCCGGTATTCGGGGAGGTACTGACTCACCCGGGCTTTCAGGTCGATCTTACCTTCGTCGTACAGCTTCATCACGGCAAGGGTGGTAGCCGCGGCCTTGGTCACGGAGGCCAGATCGTAGAGGTCGGACACCTGCACCGGTTCGTTACGGTGGTAGCGATGGTTGCCGTAGGCCTGCTCGTAAATCACTGCCCCGTCCTTCAGCACCGTTAACTGGGCTCCCGGCGTGGCGTAGCCGCGGATGGCGCGGTTGATGGTCTGGTCGAGCTTTTCGAATTCCGCACGGTCGATGCCGACGGTTTCCGGCTCCCGGAAGCCGGGTCGGACGGCGGTCACGGTACCGACCGTCTCCGCTCCAAAGACCGCCTGGGCGATGAAGGTCTCGCTTTCCTTGGCCCGCAGCGGGCAATTGATGAAGCCCCATCCGCCGGGCAGGTTCTGCACGGCTTCCGCTTCTCCAAAGTGAACCAGGGTGTAGTCACCTATGGTGTACAGAGCCCGGTACCAGGGGTCGGGAACATCCTGGCCGAGTGGATCGGTAGCCACCACCAGGGTGGGCAAGGTTTGGGAGGCGGCGAGCGCGGGTGCCAGGCGATGCGAGAAAGCCAGGGCCTGCACGTCCGCGTAGCGCCGGGCCATACGGATAAACTGTTCCGGGCGTTGTCCCTCGGGATACAGGATACGGACGGCCGGAGCGCTCAATAGCGGCAATCGGTTCTTTGGATTGGCTACTACTTCAGATTGGCGCAGCAACCGGGCACGGCGGTCCACGTCGGCGGAGGGATCGGCGCTGAGCAGGGGCCATCCACCGGAGACGGACAGGGTGTCCGAGGAAGGGATCACCGATAACCGGTCCAGCACTTCGGCATCCGGGGCGGCTTCGGGTGGGGCCGGTGCGGTCACCAGGGTGGAAGCAACCGCCACCTCCGGTGCAGCCGGTTCGAACCAGGCAGTGAACCAGCTCATCACCCACTCCCCCCATCCCACCGAGGTATCGGCCGGGGCAGCGGAAAGGAGGAAAATGAACAGAAGAGGATATAGGCGAATTAACTGCATTGGTTTTAAAACGGTGGCCTTTTATACGTATTGTTAGTTAATAATTGGTCGCTTGGTACCTTGCGGACATGGAGGCATCCCCTACCCTGTTCTACCTGCTGAGTCTGTCCCTGGCCCTCGCGGCCGGAGCGCTGATCGGCTGGCTGTACGCGCGAACGCGCTTTGGCGTGACCCACGTGCCCGTGGCCACGCTAAAGGAGGCGTATGTCGGCCGGGAGCTGCACGAGCAGGTCAGGTCGGATGCCGAGGTGCAGTACGAGAACCTGCAGGAATACATTCGTGCCACCAGCGACCTGCGATCGGAACTCGCGACCCTTACCGCCGATCACCGGAATCTGCAAACCAGGCTGGAGGGACAGCAGCGAGAAATGGAGCGCTTACAGGAGGCCTCGGTGGCCCACTTCGAACGGACCGCCGACCGGCTGCTGGAGGAGAAAAGCCAGCGCTTCAGCGCGCAGAACGCCAAGCAGCTCGATGGCCTGCTGACCCCGCTCAAGGAACGGATCAAGGGATTCGAGGACCAGGTGGAGAAGCGTTACGAGCAGGAGACGCGCGACCGAGTGGAACTACGTACCGAAATTCAACATTTACAACAACTCAACCAACAGATTAGTTTGGAAGCCAATAACTTGGCTGGCGCATTAAGGGGTAATACTAAAACCCAGGGTGATTGGGGGGAGTGGCAGTTGCTGACGCTGCTGGAGGCCAGCGGACTGGAGCAGGGCGTACACTTCCGAGCCCAGCCGAGCTTCACGGACGACGACGGCCGGCAGAAGCGGCCCGACTTTCTCATCAGCCTGCCCGATGCCAAGCACCTCGTGGTGGATAGTAAGGTATCCCTCACCGCCTATGAACGCTACTGTAGTTGTCCTTCCGAAAACGAACCCCAGCGACGCCTGGAGGCGACCGCCCACCTGCGGAGCCTGCGGCAGCACATCCATGATCTTGCCTCGAAAAATTACACCCGGCTCTACCAGATCAACTCGCCGGACTACCTGCTGCTGTTCGTCCCCATCGAACCGGCCCTGGGTCTGGCGCTGGCCACCGACCGAGAGCTGTTCATCGAGGCGCTCGACCGGAACATCGTGCTGGTCTCCCCCTCTACCCTCCTCGCTACTTTGCGTACGGTGAGCTACATCTGGAAACAGGAGAACCAGAAGAAGAACGTGCAGGAGATCGCCCGGCAGAGCGGCATGCTCTACGACGGCTTTGTATCGTTCACGGAAGAACTCAAGAAGGTGGGCCACCGGCTGGACCAGGCCCAGACCTCCTACCACTCGGCCCTCACCAAACTAAGCACCGGTGGCAAGTACGGCGCGACGCTGATCGGCCGCGCCGAGAAGCTGCGCAGACTCGGCGCGAAGGCAAAAAAACGCCTCGACAACCGGCTGCTCGAGGAGGAATGATGATATTGTAGCCGAGAAAAATTGTAGATCATGCAAAAACGCGTAACCGATGCGCGCGCCGCCATCGCGGGCATTACCGATGGCATGACCCTCATGCTGGGGGGCTTCGGACTGTGCGGCATCCCCGAAAAGTGCATTGAAGCCCTGGCCGAAAGCGGCATCACCGACCTGACCTGTATCTCCAACAATGCCGGCGTCGACGACTTCGGCCTCGGCCTGCTGCTGCGTAGCCGGCAGATCCGGAAGATGATCGCCAGCTACGTGGGTGAGAACGGCGAATTCGAGCGGCAGATGCTGAGCGGAGACCTGGAAGTGGACCTCATCCCCCAGGGTAGCCTCGCCGAGCGCTGTCGGGCGGGCGGGGCCGGCATCCCGGCCTTCTTCACCCCGGCCGGCTACGGTACCGAGGTGGGGGAAGGAAAAGAGGTACGCGCTTTTAACGGCAAACCCCATATCCTCGAAACCGCCCTTACCGCCGACTTCGCGATCGTGAAGGCCTGGAAAGGGGACACCGACGGTAACCTCATTTACAAAGGAACCGCCCGCAACTTCAATCCCGTCATGGCCATGGCCGGAACCATCACCATCGCGGAAGTGGAGGAACTGGTGGAGCCCGGTGAACTGGACCCCAATCAAATCCACACTCCCGGTGTCTTCGTTCAGCGCATCTTCCAGGGGGAAGACTATGAGAAACGCATCGAAAAATGCACAACCCGCTAGACCATGCTCGACAAAACAGGAATCGCTAAACGCATCTCCCGGGAACTGCAGGATGGCTGGTACGTCAACCTCGGCATCGGCATCCCTACCCTCGTCGCCAATTACGTGCCGGAGGGCATCGAGGTCACCTTTCAATCCGAAAACGGCATTCTCGGCATGGGGCCTTTCCCTACGGAAGACGAAGTGGACGCCGACCTGATCAATGCCGGCAAGCAAACGATC
Source organism: Lewinella sp. (assembly GCA_041746055.1). Classification (GTDB taxonomy): domain Bacteria; phylum Bacteroidota; class Bacteroidia; order Chitinophagales; family Saprospiraceae; genus Neolewinella. Next base: position 6,031 of record JBGTHX010000263.1, read on the forward strand.
ACCGCCCTGCCCGGAGCGGCCATTTTTGATAGTGCCACCAGTTTCGCCATGATACGCGGCCGTCACATCCAGCTCACCGTGCTGGGAGCCATGGAGGTCTCTGATACCGGCGACATCGCCAACTGGAAGATCCCCGGTAAGCTCGTCAAGGGAATGGGCGGTGCGATGGATCTCGTGGCCTCCGCCGAGAACATCATCGTAGCCATGATGCACACCAACCGGGCCGGAGAGAGCAAGTTACTTCCCGAGTGCTCCCTGCCGCTCACCGGCGTCAACTGCGTCAAGAAAATCGTGACCAACCTGGCCGTCCTGGACGTGACCCCCGACCGTGGGTTCCGGCTGCTGGAACGCGCACCGGGTGTATCGGTACGCGAAATCCAGGATGCCACCGCCGGTCGCCTGATCGTGGAAGGAGACATCCCTGAAATGCAGCTGGACTAAGTATGGTCCTCGCCGTCATCCCCGCCCGCTATGGCAGCTCCCGCTTGCCGGGCAAACCGCTCATCGACCTGGGCGGACAGACGCTGGTGCAACGGGTGTACCAGGCGGTACGCGGAGCCGCCGCCGTAGATGAAGTGGTGGTCGCTACCGATGACCAACGGATCCTGGCTCACGTCCACTCCTTCGGCGGCAGGGCCGTGCTTACCTCACCCGACCATCCTACCGGTACCGATCGCGTGGCCGAAGCGGCGGCGGGATTCCCGGAAGCGGACATCGTGGTCAACGTGCAGGGCGACGAGCCCTTCATTCTGGCCGAGCAGATCGCCGCGGTCGTGGAGGCCTTCGAAGATCCACAGGTGGACATCGCCACCCTGGCCACCCCGATCCGGGACGAGCACGGATTACTCAGTCCGAACGTGGTCAAGGTGGTCCGGGGCGATGCGGGCCAGGCCCTCTACTTCAGTCGGCACGCGATCCCCTACCTCCGGGATGTCCCGATGGGCTTGTGGATCGACCGGGAGGAGCACCTGCAGCATATCGGCCTGTATGCCTTCCGGTCCGGGGTCCTGCAAACCGTCACGAAGCTTCCCCCTACGCGCCTGGAGCGCAACGAATCCCTGGAGCAACTGCGGTGGCTCGCCGCCGGGCACCGCATCCAGGTCGCGCTGACCGAGCGGCCAAGTCTCGGTATCGATACCCCGGCTGACGTTGCCGAAGCGATCCGGCGGCTACATTCATAGTCCTACGTCCGGGTAGCTGCTGCGGTGCAGTGTCCGTCTTCCCGAGCTTACATTGTCGAAATAGCGGCGCAGGGTGAAGACTGAAGAAGTGAAGGCAATATCCTCCCACGGGATCTCCGCCTCGGTGAAGAGCTGCGTCTCGAGACTCTCCGGTCCGACCCCGTACGCACCTCCAACGAGCCCGCCCACGAATTGCAGGTACACCTGCCCGATGCGCTCGATGTTGTAGAGGGTAATGAGGTAATCCACCTCGACTTCGGCGGCGGCCTCCTCTCTTACCTCCCGTTTGGCGCCGTCGACTACCGACTCCCCGTTCTCCAGGTAGCCGCTGGGAATGTTCCACCTGCCGTGCATGGGCTCAATCGCCCGGCGGCAAAGCAGTACGCGGTCTTCCCATACCGGCAGGCAGCCGGTGACGACCTTTGGATTCTGATAATGAACGGTGCGGCAGTTGTCGCAGATGAAGCGCCGGTGCGTGTCTCCCTCCGGCACGGTGAAGGTCAGGTCGGGGGAGCCACAGTGGGAACAGAAGTTCATGCGTGAAAGGTAGGCCATTCGTAAAACAACAGTGCCCCGCTTCGATATGAAGCGGGGCACTGAAGGTTGATCCGGAGGATCTAGTAGCCGGGATTCTGGGTCAGGTTCCGGTTAGCGTTCAACTGGGGAGCCGGGATCGGGAAAAGCTTGGCCGTTTCGGGGGTCTGGCCCTTAGCAAACCAGGGGCTGGTGAACTGGTCGAAACGGATCAGATCCTGGCGGCGGGTCGCTTCGAAGAAGAACTCGCGGCCACGCTCGTCCAGCATATCTTCGAGGCTCATGTTATCATCAAGGTCATCGAGACCGGCGCGATCGCGGATCATGTTGACAAACATGCTCGAACCGCCCTTATTCTGGCGCTTCATGGCTTCGGCCTTGTTCATCAGCACCTCGGCGTAACGCATGAGGGGAAAGTCGTTGCGGATCGTGTTAGGCGATCCAATTTCGTAACCGAATTTGAACACGCGTGCACCGGCCTGGCGGTAGGCATTGGGCTCCAGGGCATTCACCTCGGGGGTAAACACGAGCTCCACTCCACCGGGATCGTCGGCCGAACCGTCGAGGATGGGCGTTACGCCATCCAGTTCGTACTGGGGTCCCGCCAGGAAGTTGCCGCGAACCTGCTGATTGCCGGAAACACCCTTGCGCTCGTCTTCGTCGTCATAGCTGTTGTAGAATTCCTGCAGGGTACAGTAACCATTCCAGGGCTGATCCTGTAGGTTGAAAGTAGCCTGACTAGAGTAGTGCAGGGTCATTTGGGGAATGTTGAACCCTCCGGCGTTGGCGGGGATGTCGTAGGGGATTACCCACATGTTTTCCGATCCACCGGTAAAGCCCTGGTCGTTGTCAGGATCGAAGTTCGTGAAGTAATTGTCCGAAAGGCTGTAGGCACCTCCGTTGATCACTTCGTCGGCGGCGGCTTCGGCCTCGGCCCAGCGAGCGGTACCGGTCATTACCTCGGCGTTCAGGAGGAAACGGCTGGCCAGTGCGCGATTGACCCAGTAGTTGATCTTACCGTAGGTCAGCTGACGGTCGGCCTCACTGCCCGAGGGGCGGAAGAGATCGCCGGCGGACTCATTCAATTCCTGGATGACAAAATTAAAGATCTCGGCCCGAGAGGTCGCGGCGGGCTCGGTATCACTTGGATCGGAATCTTCCGTAACCAGAGGAACGTCTCCGAATGAATCGGCGAGCTGGTAGTAGAAATAGGCCCGGATCGAACGCATCTCGGCCAGGAAGGGTGCCTTATCGGCGTCGCTGAGCGAGGAGTTGCGAATGGCATCGATTACCAGGTTGGCCTTAAGGGCTCCCCGGTAGAGAAAGGTCCAGGCGCCGTTGTACTGCGGATCCTGGGGGTCGAAGGTCTGCTGGTGGGTCCGCAGCCAAATGCCGCCGTCGAACCAGTCGGAGCCGCGTTGGGGGATCATCATCTCATCCGTGGAGATTTCCTGGATGGACATGTAACCACCGTGGTTCTGCATGCCATACAGATCCGTGTAAACGGAGAGGTAAAGCTGGTTGATGTCGCTTTGAGTAGCGGGAAAATTCGCGGGGGTAAGCGAAGAGAAAACTTCGGGTTCCAGGTCCGTACAGGACTGGAAGGGAACAAACACACCTACCGCGAGGAGCAGGGTGAAGGCCCGGATTTTGTATAAAAATCGCATGATAAATTTTTTGTTGGTTAGCGGATCGGAAGCGGAGCATCGCTTCCGATCCGCAAGAATGAGTTTTTACTGGTCCGCCTAGAATCCGACAGCAATCCCGAACGTAGCGGTACGGGTACGGAAGAAGGTGTTCCGGCGGTCGATACCGGGAGCAAGGTTGTTCCCGTTGTCGCTGAAACGGACATTGGGGTCGACACCACTGTAGCCGGTAATGTAGAAGAGGTTCTGTCCGGCGATGAAGGCACGGATGTTACTAAAGCCGGAATTGCCTCCGAGATCGAAGGTATAGCCCAGCTGCGCGTTGTCCAGGGCCAGGAAACTGGCATCCTCTACGAAAGTCTGGTTAAGTCGCGGAGCGGAGATGATCTGCTCGTTGAGGTCGGTCAGGATAATGTTATCGATCGGCCGGCTGACGGCGTTACCCAACTGGCTGTAGAAGTCGCGTGGCAGGTTCACCAGGTCGTGGCCGAAGTCACCCCGCAGGAAGAAACTGAAGTCAATATTGCCAAAGCGGAAAGCATTTGACAGACCGAGGCTGAAGTCGGGAAGACCGTTGCCTACGCGTACCCGGTCGGCGTTGTCAATGATGGCATTGCCGTCGTCATCGACGTTGCCGTCCTGGTTGACGAACACGTACTGGCCGGCGGCATTGCTGGCCGCCTCGTCAATGACGAGGGTGTACAATCCGCCGAACTCGGTGCCGATCTCGATGGAGGTGATCGGGAAGCCGTTCTGGCCCGGAGCACCCGGTACGGTAGACTGGATATCTACGAAACCGCCGTCACCGAAGTTGAAGTCGGCTGCCTCACCGTTGTTCTCGATCTTGGTGCTGAAGGTGCTGAAAACGAGGCTTGGCTCCCAGCTGAAGTTGTCGGATTGGCCGACGACGTAGCTCAGGGCTAGTTCAACTCCGGTGTTCACCAGATCAACGTTGTTCAGGTTAGCCTGAACGTTCTCAAACAGGAAGGGCGGGGTAGGCACCTGGGCATTGAAGAGCAGATTGCCGGTATTCCGAACGTAAAAGTCGAGGGTACCGTTGAGGCGGTAATCCAGGAAGGCAAAATCAAGGCCCGCGTTGAACTCACCCTTTTTCTCAAAACGAAGGTTGGGGTTGGGGTTAGAGCTGGGGCCTACCGTGGGTACGTAGGTACCACCGATCGGGAAGCTCGCGCCCTGGTCAAAGGTGTTCAGGTAATCGAAATCGCCCGGGGGCAGCGAACCGGTAATGCCGTATCCAACCCGCAGTTTCAGGGTATTAGGCCCGGCGAGGGACAGGGCGTCCACGAGATCGGCACTGGCCGAAATGGCGGGGAAGACATCCCAGCGGAAGTTGCTGGCGTTACGGCTGGTACCGTCGCGGCGAATGGAGGCGGTTACGTTGTAGGCGCTGCCGATGCCCAAGCGGGCCCGACCAAAGAAGCCAATCACTTTATAACCCGACTGGAAGCTGTAGAGACCGAGCTGGCCGGTCCGCAGATCGTTCAAACCACCGAGGTTGTTGAAGCCGAATACGTCGGAGGTCTGTCCGCGGCCACTAGCGCCGAAGCCCTGGAAGTTGTAGCCCTGCCAGGAGTACCCGGCGAGCAGTTCGAGGTTGTTACCAGCCAGGTCGAGATCGTAGGTACTGGTTACTTCTACGAGCTGGTTGCGGTTATCGTTGGCGTAACGGTTGGCCGCGCCGAGGCGGGTATCCGTACCTCCGGCGCCACCACCGAGGAGATCGGTACGGCTGAAGTAGCTGCCACCGGTGTTGTTCTCCCGCTGGCGGGAATAGGAAACATTGAGGTCCCAGTTGTCGAGCAGTTCGTATCCGGCTTTGAAAGAGTAGAGCAGGTCAGTACGCTGCTGGCTGTTCTGCTGCTGGTCTCCAATCGATCTGGGGTTAACGTAGTCGAAGTTCTCCACCTGAAAGTAACCGCCGTAGGTATCGTTCGATTTGTCGATGATGGCCTGCTCGGTGTCCGCGTCTGCGTCATCGGCAAATACGGGAGCGGTAGGGTTATAGGTAACCGCGTAACGGAAGATGCCTTCGTTGAAGAATTCCGCCTGCCGGTCGGTGGCCGTCACGTCGACGCTGACGCTGAGCTTGTCGTTGAGGGCCCGCTGGGTTACGCTGAGACGACCGTTGAGTTGCTCGAAGCCGTCGTTGCGGTAGCCGATACCTTTAATGTCACGGTAGTTGGCCGAGGCGCGGTAGGTCATCCCGCCGCTGCCGCCGGAGTAGCTGAGGTTATGTACGTGGCCGATACCCGTGCGGGTTACTTCGTCCACCCAGTCGGTGTCCCCGCCGTAGTCGTTGGCGGCTCTGACACCTTCGGATGTCGGCAGATCCGGCGAGCCGGGGTTCTGCTGCCGGTTGAGGTCGGCGGCTAGGCCGATCAGGCGGAGGTACTCGTCACGATTGGCCAAATTGGGACGTTTTGCCAGCGATTCGGCCGAGACCGAGCCACGGTAGTCGAGCTGTCCTTCACCTTCCCGTCCGCGCTTGGTGGTGATGATGATCACACCGGCGGAGGCCTGGATGCCGTAGATGGCGGCAGCAGAGCCGTCCTTAAGTACGTTGACCGACTCGATGTCGGCGGGGTCTACCGTACGGAGGTTGGCACCGACAACTCCATCGATGATGATGAGGGGAGAGGTGTTGCCTCCGAAACTTGAGAGTCCGCGCAGACGGATCGTGGCGCCGCCGTTGACGTTGCCACCGACTCTGGATATGGTCAGACCGGCGACCTTGCCCTGAATGAGCTGGGTGGGGTCGTTGATCTGGCCGGCGTTAAAATCCTTGGCGTCAACGGTCGTTACCGCGCTGGTTACTTCTTTCTGGGTAACCGTACCGTAACCTACTACTACCACTTCGTCGAGGAGTTCTCCCGAACTGAGCTGAATGGTGAAGTTGGTCTGTCCGTCAAGCGCGATGGTCTGGGCGGCGTAGCCGGTGTAAGAAACCGTTAGCGTCTCGGCACCGGCCGGTACGTTGAGGCTGAAATTGCCGTCAAAGTCGGTCACCGTACCGGTGGAGGTACCCGTCACGAGGACGCTGGCACCAATAAGGGGATCGCCGCTTTCCTCATCCGTTATCGTGCCGCTCACGGTAGTCTGGGCCCAGGCCGAAGAGGTACCGAGTAGCACGAAGAGGAGAAAAAGGAAACCACGATAAGCATGGTCGAAATTGAGCTTCATATGGTAGATTGATTGCGTGAATTATAAAGGCGGATACACCAAACGAACCGGCCGTATACGCCAAAACCGGCCCCGTAGACGGAGTCGGATGAAGTGTGGATCGGAAATTGGCTAATCGACAAAGAGGATTGATTGCAGGTTATGAGGGCAAACCGAACAAAATTACGTAGCTACGAGATCGACCGTGGCTACGTTTTGGTCCTACCCTGTAAAAGAAGAAATATTTTATTTAGGGGGCCAGAGTCCGGGGAACCAGACGTCTACTTAACGGCGGAAAACTCCAACCGCTGCCTTTTGTTTAGAAGTTATTGTTGAACCCTTCACATTTTTCAAGGCGAATTTACAAATGAATTTTCTCCGTCCCCAAGTCCCCGCGATCATATTGTTGGGGATTATATTTTCCTGGGTGACGAAGGCTCAAACCCTGGACATGAAGGTCCTGGGTAATCAGCGGTTGATCGAAATTCCCTTCGACCTGGAAAATGACTTTCTGGTCATCTCCGTCCTGATGAATAATCAGATCCCGCTCCGCTTCATCCTCGACACCGGCGCGGAGAACACCGTGCTCCTCGACCGCACCTATACGGACCTGCTCAACATCAGCTACCGCCGCACCTTCCAGGTCAGGGGCGCAGACCTCAACACGGAGCTCGTGGCCCACCTCGCCACGGGCGTGGACCTGCGCCTATCTGACCGCCTGCTGGCCCGCAACCGGTCCATCCTGGTGCTCGAGGAAAACTATTTCAACTTCGAGCGGATCACGGGCACCAATATTCACGGGATCCTGGGCGGCGACTTCTTCATGCGCTTCGTGGTCGAGATCGACTTCCACCGGCAACTGCTTATCCTGCACGACCCTTCCCGCTTCCGGTTGCGGAAGGCCTTCGTGGAGGTGCCCGCCGATTTTGTCCGCAACCGTCCCTACCTGCACCTGGGCGTGGGCGTACTGCAAGAAGGCACCGTGAGCCGGCGCCTGCTCGTGGACACCGGAGCGGGGCTAAGCATGTTGCTCCACACCATTCCGGGTACCCCGCACGTGGACCTGCCGGAACACACCATCCCCGCCAACATAGCCAGCGGCCTGGGCGGCACCCTCACCGGCAGTGTCGGGAGGAGCCGGACGGTCGAGATGGCCAATCGCAACCTCCGGAACGTTATCACCTACTTCCAGGAAGTGGACACCACCGCCCTGAATAGGGAGCTGAACCGTGACGGGATCATCGGCAACCGCCTGCTGAAGCGGTTCCGGGTGGTCATCGACTACTCCCGCGAAAAGATGTACCTCAAGCCCGAGGGCGGTCGCTGGAAACGGAAGTTCAAATACGACCGCTCAGGCATCAGCGTGCTCGCCGGCGGCAGCAACCTGAGAAAGTACAGCATCAGCAACGTGGTGCCGGGCAGCCCCGCCGACCGCGCGGGGGTACAGGTGAGAGACCGCATCCGGGCCGTGAACGGGATTTCAACGGGGCTCCTCACCCTGGAAAGCATCATCCGCAAGCTGGAGGGACCGGTTGGCCGGCAGATCAAGTTGCGCGTTTACCGGGGCGGACGGCTCTACGACCTTATCTTTCACCTCGAGGAACTGATCTGAACCCGCCACCCGACTGTACAATATCACATCCGAGTTATATGAAATCACTCCTCCTCCTCGCCCTGCTCTGGACCGCCGCCCTTCCCGCCCAGCTGGTGGGTGATCGGCAGAGTGGTCTGGCCAGCTACTACTCCGCGGAGTACGAGGGCGCCGAAACCGCCTACGGAGCCATTTATAATAAGGACGAGCTGGTCGCAGCACACAAGGTCTACCCCTTCAACAGCACCGTGCGGGTCACCAACGAGGAAAACGGAAAGTTCGTGACCGTGCGCATTATTGACAAAGGCCCCTTCATCCGTGGGCGCATCATCGAGCTCAGCGAACGCGCCGCCTCCCAACTGGGGATGCTCGGACAGCGCACCGTGCCGGTGGAACTGACCCTGGTCTCCACCCCCGACCAGCGGCCGGTGCGCGGTACGGAAGTGGTGGTCAGGGAGGCCCCGGCACCCCTGCCTGAGGCAGAGCCGGAGCCGGAGCCGGAGCCGGAGCCTGTCCCCCGCCCCCGCGTGACTACCCCCGAGCCCCGCTCCGCCCC
>JBGTHX010000264.1:0-1759 GCA_041746055.1 Lewinella sp.
CCCAGACATCGTAGTTGAGCGCTTCGAAGCCGGTTTGGGGGTTCCGGTTGACGCGGATGGGGTAGAGGTGGCAGCTGATGGGCTTCTTCCAGCCGATAGCACCGTCGTTGTAGGCCTGCTCGATCCCGCACTGGGCGGTGCCGGTGCCGTCGAGCGTCATGTAGGCGCAGGGCCCGCCGTCGATCAGCGGGGTATCGTAGCCGGAGCCGTTGCGGGTGTACAGTCCCTGCTCGGCTACCGCGGCGCGTCCGGCGTCGGTGAGGTAGGGGCTCACGGCGGGGTAGATTTCCTCCAGTACGGTCAGTTCCTCCTGCTCCAGCGGGGCCCCGAAATCACCTTCCCAACAGCAGGCGCCCTTGCAGGCGGAGAGGTTGCAGGCGAAGTGCTCGTCGGTGATGTCGTCGCTGACGAGGGTGGAGCCGATGATATACATAGGGGAACGGTAGAGGGCCAGAAACTTGTCGGGGAGATGGCTATATTGGGTGGCGTAGCGCACCCGAACCCACCCGGCCCCGACCGGTACATCCACTACAACCACCGGCCGGCCCGGGGGTTGAAGGGTATGGGAGGGGAGGCCGGGTTGGGGTAGGAGAAACCCCGACTGACATGGACGAAAAAACCGAAAATTACTGGCGTATCCTGGAAGCCAACCTGGAATGGATCCGGTATTCGGACGCAAAGGCGACCGGCATCCTCACGATCTACGGGGTGCTCATCACCGTGGCCTTCACCAAGATCGTGGACATCCTGGAAGTGATCGGTTCTTCCTGGATGCTTATCGGACTTACGACCTGCTCGGGCATCTCCTCGCTGATCGCCATCTTCTACGGCTTCCGCAGCATCAGTCCGCGGCTCCTCGCGCAGTCGCACCGCTCGATCATCTACTTCGGCTCCATCGTGGCCCACAGCCCGGACGTGCAGTCGTTCCGCGCCTACAGCCACGAAGTGCTCGACAGCCCCCGCGGACTGGACGACGACCTCGCCGGTCAGATCTACATCAACGCCCGGATCGCCTCGCTGAAGTTCAAGAACGTGAGCGCGTCGATCAAATTCTTCATCGCCAGCTTCCTGATCCTGCTCGGCGAGATGGTCATCTTCCTGCTGCTGCACTAGGCGTAGCGGGAACGTCCTACCTTGCGGCGTGTCCCTGAAAAAACTCTCCGGCGAAACCCTGGTCTACGGTCTCAGCAGCATCATGGGCCGGCTGCTGAACTTCGTGCTGGTCACCCCCTTCATCACCCGCGTGCTCGACGAGGGGGAGTTCGGGGAGGTCGGCAACCTGATGTTCTGGATGGCCTTCCTGATCGCGCTGCTCGTGTTCCGGATGGATACGGCCGTGTTCCGCTTCGCCAGTCGCGGGGACTACGATCCCGCCGCCGTGGTCCGGCGCTGCCAGCGGCTGGTACTCGGCTTCACGCTCGGCGTGATCGTGCCGCTGCTGCTGCTCAGTGACCGCATCGCCGGTCTGCTGGATGCGGCGGACGCTACCACCTACGTCCGGCTGGTGCTGATCACCGTCGCCTTCGATGCCCTCAGCGCGGTGCCCCTCGCGCGGCTGCGGCTGCAGCAGCGGGCGTGGTTCTTCCTGGCGGTGAACCTCAGCAACGTGGTGCTGAATATCCTGCTGATCTATGGCCTGCTATTCTACCTGCCGGAGTATATGGCGGATCGCTTCGATCCGGACTTCGGGGTGGGCTACTACCTCCTGGCCCTGGCCGTCGCGGCCGCACTGCGGTACGCGATGCTGGTGGTGGACGGG
>JBGTHX010000265.1:0-1576 GCA_041746055.1 Lewinella sp.
GCGGCCTCCCCGCGCTGTGGACCAACCCCGCCGGACTGGCCGGTGAACCCGATCCGGAGGCCGGCGCCTACTACGAGCAACGGTTTGGCGTGGCGGAACTTGGTCTGGCCGCTGCCGGCGTGACGCACTCCGGATTCGGGCTGCAGGTGGCGGCACTCTCCCTGGACGGCTACGGGGAATACCGGTTGGGAGTGGCGTACGGGCGTGCCCTTACCGGGCGACTGCGACTGGGCGTGCAAGTCGGTGGACTGGGCGTATACGCCCGGGGCTACGGGCAGCGCCTCAGACCCCTGCTGGGAGCCGGGCTGCAGTACGACCTCGGCACCTCCATCACCCTGGCCACCGCTATCCTGGGCGGGGCGAGTCCGGACGAAAGAATCAACCGGATCGAAGTTGGGGCACGCTGGACCGTATCCTCCTCCGTGAGCTTCGCGGCGGAGGGCACCCTGCTGGCGGGAGGAGAGGTGAGGACGCGCTTTGGCGTGGTGTATAGCCCCCAGGAGGAAGTCCATTTTCGGCTGGGGGTGGCGCCGGGCCGTCGGGAAGCCACCTTCGGCGCGGGCTATTTTCTGTCGGAAAAGCTGGAGACCACGGTGTTTGCCGCCGTGCACGAGCGCCTTGGGGTGAGTCCGGGCATCGGACTGTACTTGCGTCCGTGAGCCGCCCGTCGTCGCAAAACCTGCTTCGGTATTTTGCCGTTTCCCCTCCGACGCTGCATGCTTGCAGTGAAATCGAATCTCTATGAAACAAAGTGGTGGCCCGGTCCGGGACTTCCCCCTCGCGGAACAGGCCCGTAAGGATTTTCAGGCCCTGTCACTCCCGAATTTCGGCAACACGGCCCTGACCTTCAGTCACCTCTCCGACCAGCGGTTGCGGGGCACCCAACGGCTCTTCCGGCTGATGGGTAACCCCTACCTCACCCGCCTGATGGGCTCCCTGGGCATGCGGGCGGTGGAGTGGTCGCTGCCCGGAGCGGAATGGATGGTGCGCAACACCGTCTACAAGCAATTCGTGGGTGGGACCAACCTGGCCGACGCCGGAGAGAGCATCCACAAACTCGCGGAGCGGGGGGTGAAAAGTATCCTCGACTTCGGGGCGGAGGGCAAAGCCACCCGGGCGGGAATGGATGCCTCGTTGAATGAAGCCCTCCGTGCCACCGAATTCGGCGCTGGAACCGCAGCGGTCATCGGTTCCGTCGTCAAATTAACCAGTCTGTTTCGCTTCGAGGTGCTGGAAAAGTATAACGGACAAAACATTGATTTCGAGAACATTGACGACCCCGAGTTCAAAGAGGGCATGCAGCGCATCGATCGCGTGTGCCGGCTGGGGCGGGAACGCGGGTGCGAAGTCTATCTGGACGCGGAGGAATCCTGGATCCAGGATACGGTAGACCGCATCGCCGAGGAGATGATGCGCCGGTATAACCGGGAAGCGCCGATCGTGTTCACCACCTGCCAGTTCTACCGGCACGACCGCCTGCCTTACCTGAAGGCCCTGCACCTGCGCGCCCGCCAGCAGCGCTTCCGCCTGGCGCTGAAGATGGTCCGCGGTGCCTACATGAACAAGGAGGCAAAGC
>JBGTHX010000266.1:0-5584 GCA_041746055.1 Lewinella sp.
ATCACCAGCAAGCAGCGCATCCTGTTCGCGCAGGCTACCTACGACGTAGGAGGTTGGCGTGTTGCCGCCGGACTGAGCCTGAGCGACCTCAGCTACCGCGTGGACCGCACCTACGATATGGACGGCAACACCGGCATTACCAAAAGCGACATTGCTGCGGTGGCCAGTCCGCGGGTGTCGGTACTGCGCGACTTCGGGGGCTACAGCGTGTACGCGAGCGTGAGCAGCGGATTTAGTCCGCCCACCCTCGATGAATTCCGCACCAACGAGGGTAGTCTCAACACCGACCTCGCCCCCGAGCGCGGCGTCAACTACGAGATCGGCACCAAGGGTGGCCGGGGCGCGCTCACTTACGAGCTGGCCCTCTTCTACCTCCGCCTCGACCGGGCGATCAGTACGTATTCCGACGACCGGGGCACCCAACTCTTCCGCAACGCCGGCAGTACCGACCAGCGCGGCGTCGAGGCTTCGCTCGATTACCGGCCCCTGGCTTGGCTGGAGGTCTACGGCAGCTACACCTGGCACGACTTCACCTACGCCGACTATCAGCGGGCGGGCGACGACTACAGCGGGAACCGGCTGCCCGGTACGCCGCCGCACGTCGTCAATCTCGAGGCCAGTGCCCGGCTGCCCGCCGGATTCTACCTCACCGTCAGCGACAACTACACCGCGGCCATCCCCCTCAACGATGGCAATACGGTGTTCGGGGAGGACTACCACCTCGTCCGGGCCCGCGCCGGATGGCGGGGTGACGCAGGCCGTACCCGCCTCGACCTCTTCGCCGGCGCCAATAACCTGCTGGATGCGGCGATGAGCTTCGGCAACGACCTCAATCCACAGTTCGGGGGTCGGTATTACCAGCCGGCTCCCGGGCGGAACTGGTTCTTGGGGGTTCGGCTGGGGATTTAGGGTTGATGCGACGCACATCCTATGTGATGCACACCAGTCCACCCCCCGTAGACTTTCCAGCTAGATCTTGCGGCAAAGTCACTATTATGCTACCGCTCATTCTTCAAGACGAGTTTCCCATCTTCCATCTCTATAACCGCAGCAACGATCGCAATACTCTTTTTCAGGATCATCGGGAATATCTGTGGTTTACATCCCGGGTCAAAAAGCACTTTCTTCCCACGGCAATCCTGCTGGGATACTGCATCATGCCAAACCATTTCCATCTGATTCTCACCCCCAAACAGCGAGTTCGTGAAGATTTATTTATGGGTGAAAAGCCCTTGTCTGCCATGCCTACCCGCGAACTGGGGGAAGCCGTACGGCGCACCTTGATGGGTTTCACCAAGAAGCGCAATTTCTTTTACAACCAAAAGGGGTCCCGGTTTCAGCAGCACACCCGCTGTAAGATTCACTACCGTGGTCTAAAGCATGGATTGCATTATCTGCATGAAAATCCAGTGGCGGCAGGTTTAGTCTCCCACGCAAATGAATGGGCGTACAGTTCATACTATGAATACGCTGGTAGCATAGATATCCGGGACAGCCTATGCGATATACGGATCGGTCGTAATCTGCTCGACATCCGATGTCCGCCACATCCGATGTACCTTTCTCCCCATGCGCGCCCACTACCTACTCCCCCTACTTTTCCTGTTCGCCTGCACCACCCCAGCCTCCAGGGACGGCGGGGAAGCAGGCACAGAGACCACCTTCCTCCTGGGTACCTATAACGACGATGGCGTTCACGAGCCGGGCATCTACCGCTTCGCGCTGCGCACCGACGGATCCCTCGTCAATCAGGGTAGGGTAGCGGAGATCAACAGCCCCAGCTTCCTGGCCTACAATCGCGACCGTACCTCACTCCTAGCCGTAGAGGAAAGTGAAACCGGTAGCGTAGCCGCCTTCCGGGTATTCGGTGATGCCCTGAATTATGTCAACAGCCAGCCCAGCGGCGGCGGCGGGCCGTGCCACGTCAATATCAGTGACGACGGCTACGTAGCGGTAGCCAACTACGGCGGCGGTACCACCGAACTGCTTCGACTGGAAAGCGGCGGACGACTCTCCGCCCCCCTCGACGTCTCCGATCACCACTCCCGCGGCGGCGAAGAACCCCACGCCCACTCCTCGTATTTTTTGAACGGCAATAGCGAAATGCTCTCCGTCGACCTGGGTACCGACGAAGTCTGGCACTACAATCTGATTAAACCCGCCGGAAAGCTCGACCCCGCCACCCCGCCCACCGTCGCCATGGCCGAGGGCGCCGGGCCCCGGCACCTGACCCTGCACCCCAATGGGAAATGGATCTACGTCATCAACGAGCTCAACAGCACCGTCACCCAAGTGAGCCGGGATGGCAGTACCCTGGCAGTGGTGCAAAGCTGGTCGACCCTGCCCCCCGACTTCACCGGAGAGAGCTTCTGCGCCGATATCCACGTGAGCCGCGACGGAAAATTCCTCTACGGTTCCAACCGCGGCCACAACAGCATTGTCGTCTACGCCATCGACGGACGGTCCGGTGCCCTCACCCCCCTAGAATACGAATCCGTAGCCGGCGACTGGCCCCGCAATTTTGCGCTCTCGCCAGACGAGAACTTTCTCCTGGTCGCGAACCAGCGCTCCAAAAACATCACCACCCTGCGCCGAAATGAAAAGACCGGGATGCTGGACTACGTAGCTAGTACGACGGCCCCCATCCCGGTCTGTATCCTGTTTTAAGACAGGCCTTTACTTACTTGTCGGCTTTTTTCTTCGCCGCGGCTTTCTTCGCGGCCGGCTTCGTGGTCTTCGCCTTGGCCTCCTTTTCCTCCTCCGGTTGCTCTGGGGCATCGTACTGGAAGCGGTACACCAGGGTGGTGAGCGGGGGTAGGGTGAGCTCGATGTGGTCAGCGCGGCCGTTCCATTCTGAGGGGACCGATTTCTTGGTTTCCTGGGTGTAGTTGCCGGTACCGCCGAAGGCCTCGTCGTCGCTGTTGATCACGGGCTCGTAGCTACCCTCGAAGGGTACGCCGATACGGTACTTGTGGCGCACGGCCGGCGTGAAGTTGTGGATCACCGCCACCACGTCCTGCTCATCCTTACCGCGGCGCAGGTAGCTGAGCACGCTGTTCTGGTGGTCGCCGAGGTCAATCCATTCGAAGCCGCGGGCTTCGTAAGCCTGCTCGTAGAGCGCCGTCGTGTGGCGGTAGATTCTGTTGAGTTCCGCCACGTAATTCTGCAGCGTCGAGTGCGGCTTGTACTGCGTGAGGCTCCAGTCGATACCCCGCTCGATGCTCCACTCGGTGGTCTGTCCAAATTCACCGCCCATGAAGTTGAGCTTACTGCCGGGGTGAGTCATCATGTACCCGTATAGCAGACGCATATTCGCGAAGCGCTGCCATTCGTCACCCGGCATCCGGTCGATGATCGGGCCTTTACCGTGCACCACCTCGTCGTGGCTCAGCGGCAGCATGAAGTTCTCAGTGAAGGCGTACACGAGGGAGAAAGTCAGTTCCCCGTGGTGGTAGCTCCGGTGTACGGGATCATTCTTGAAGTAGCTCAGGGTGTCGTGCATCCAGCCCATCATCCACTTCTGTCCGAAGCCGAGGCCGCCGACGTAGGTGGGCCGGCTCACGCCACTGAAGGCGGTGCTCTCTTCGGCAATGGTCATGGTGTCAGGGTACTCCCGGTACACCATTTCGTTGAATTCGCGCAGGAAGTCGATCGCCTCCAGGTTCTCGTTACCGCCGTACTGGTTGGGGATCCACTCACCCTGCTTGCGGCTATAGTCGAGGTATAGCATGGAAGCCACGGCGTCAACGCGTAGTCCGTCAATGTGGTAGCGATCCAGCCAGAACAGGGCGTTGGAGATCAGGAAGGAACGGACCTCATTACGGCCATAGTTGAAGATCGCACTCTTCCAGTCGGGGTGGAAACCCTTGCGCGGATCGGCGTGGTCGTACAGGTGGGTACCGTCAAACTGCGCCAGACCGTGGGCGTCGTTGGGGAAGTGGCTGGGTACCCAGTCGAGGATGATGCCAATCCCCGCGGCGTGGAGTTTGTCCACGAGGTACATGAAGTCCTGCGGCCCGCCGAACCGGCTGGAGGGCGCGAAATACCCGGTGATCTGGTAGCCCCAGCTCGGAAAGTAGGGGTGCTCCATCACGGGCAGGAACTCCACGTGGGTGTAGTTCATTTTCTCGAGGTACTCGACCAGTTCCGTGGCCAGTTCCCGGTAGCTCAGGCTCTCGTTCTTTTCGTTTTTCTTCCAGCTGCCGAGGTGCACCTCGTACACCGAATAGGGCCGGTCGATGCCGTTGTGCCGGTAGCGGTTCTTCATCCAGTCGGTATCCTCCCACTCGTAGTACGTGTCCCACACGATACTGGCGGTCTTGGGGGGCGTTTCCCAGAGGCGGGCGTAGGGGTCGCCCTTTTCGAGCTGGTCGCCGTTCTGGGCCTCGACGGCATATTTGTAGACGGTGCCGTTCTCCACTCCTTCGATAAAGCCCTCGTAGATGCCGCTGCTGTCCCAGCGTGGATCGAGCGGGTGCGCCGAGCGGTCCCAGCCGTTGAAGTCGCCCATTACACTGACGGATTTGGCGCTGGGCGCCCAAACGGCAAAGTAGGTGCCCCGCTTGCCGTCTACCTCGATCACGTGGCTGCCGAGTTTGTCATACATCCGGAAGTTTTTTCCGGCGCGAAAGAGATTGATGTCGTAATCGGTAAAGAGCGAGTGTGAGGTGACGGCAGTAGGCACAGAATAAAGTTTTGAGTTCAAATTCGGGTGTAGGGGCTTAACAGTTAAGGTCAGGGGATGTTGGTGGCAAAGCCAAAACCCCCGCTCACACGCGGGTGAACGGGGGTTTTACGGCCTTTTCGGGTCGGAAGGGTTTACTTCCGGCCGCCCTTCAGTTCGTCCTGGAGCTTCTTCAGCTCGTCGGTCTTGCCGGCGGCGGCCAGGGTGGCCTGCTCCTGCCAGGTATCGTGCTTGGCGAGGCGGAAGCGGGCGCCGGCCTTCTGCAGTACGTCTGCAAGTTGCTTCTCCTTGGCCTTGGCGAGGTCGGAGAAGGTCATGATGCCCGCCTCGTTAAGCAGACCGGCGATCTTCGGGCCGATACCCTCTATCTTCTTCAGGTCGTCACCGGAGGCGTCGGTTTTTTTCGCGGCGGTCTTCTTGGCGGGCGCGGCTTTCTTGGGGGTCACTACCGGTTTGGTGGCGGGGGCACTGCTGGCCGCCTCAATGGTGGTTGACTTAGCCTTGGGCGCGGCCTTCTTGGCGGGAGTCTTTCTGGCGGCGGGCTTCTTTTCTTCGGTCTGCTCCAGGGAGAAGCAGCAGTTGGTGGTGCCGTGGCCGCTGTCGGCGTAGGCTTCGGCGTGGTCATCGTTGTGCCAGTGCTCCCCGTCAACGAGGTAGCGGAACTGGTAGTGGCCGGCGGGCAGTTCGGCGGTACCGCTGTAGGTATTCTTCGTGGACTTCAGTTTGAGCCCGTTCTCCCAGCTCCAGTCGTTGAAGGTCCCCAGAACGCGGACGTCCCGATCCTGGCCGACTTTATCGTGCGGCAGCTCGAAAGCGACTTTGTACTGCTTTTTTGCTTTAACGAAATTGGACTTAATCATACGAGCGTGTCTTTAGGTAAGGTAAAATTAGAGCAGTACC
>JBGTHX010000267.1:0-5515 GCA_041746055.1 Lewinella sp.
CCGGTGCCGCCTCGGCCCAGACCAGCTGGGGCATCCGCGCCGGGGCCGGACAATCCAACGTCCGCTCGGGAGCTACCTTTGATATGCTTACCAATCAGATGGATGCCATCGGCACCACCTCCTTCGGCGCCTTCGTGGACGTACCCGTGACCGCCCATATCTCCTTCCGCCCCGGACTGGAATACACCAGCCGCGGCAGCAGCGTAGCCCTCACCGACGCCGTCGAGCTCTTTGGCGTAAACCTGCCCATCGGGGCCCGCGCCAAGACCCGCTTCAACTACCTGGAAGCACCCCTGCTCGTGCAATTGAGCCTGCCCACCGAAAGCGCCATCCAGCCCTACGCGATCCTCGGTCCCACCCTGGGCTACGCCACCGGCGGCAAGGTGACCACCGCGGCCAAGGCCATTATCGAACTGAATCTCTTTTCCACCGACCTTAACCTCGACGCCATCCAGTACCAGCGGTTCCACGTGGGCATGGTCGGGGGACTCGGTGCTAAGGCCCGTCTGGGAGAAACTACGGCCCTGTTCATGGAGGCCCGTTACGAGCACGGATTGAGCCAGCCCTACGACGTACCGGTCATCAAAGACAAGGTAGGTTTCCAGGGCTGGAACGTCGGTGCCGGCATCAGTTTCGCCCTGTAGTACCCGCCTGACTTAGTGCGAATGTGCCGATAAGTACGGCCGCCCGCGTGAACTGTTGGGACCGCCAGGGCTTTACACAGCCGGACCCGCTCCCTTCCGGAGCGGGTCCGAGCCTTTTTACTATGCTGTACAGAATTATTTATTGCTCCTTTCTGCTCCTGCTGCTTGCCGCAGGCTGCTCACCCCCCGAGGGCGGCACCGCGGCCAAACGCGGTAGCTGGCTATACATGGGCGAGGACGGTGGCGACCTCCGCCACGGCGACGTGGTACGCCTGCAGGGAGAGCTGATGATCATCCATAACCTGCTGAAGAAGCGGGATACGGTTATCGCCCTGAATATGGTCGAAGACCAGCTGCGGCTCCTGCCCATTGAAGACCTTCTGCTGCGCGGGGCCAATCTCGGCCGATTCCCGCCCCGCCTGCTCCACCTTGATCCGCCCCGCCAGTCACTGGATTCCGCCTTTCTCACCGGACAGCCCTTCAGCTACGAGGTGAAGGGGAAAGAATACCTCGCGAGTTTCGAGACGGTCTATACCGGGTGGCGCGAGCGGCCGCGCAAAAACGCCCTCGATTTCGTGACCCGGCCGATCGACTTTTCCTCCTTCCCCGCCGGACAGCAATTTACCGAGTACACCCTGCTGAAGAACTACGATGAGCCGATCCTCCTCCTGTCCCAGCGCAATAAGGCCTCGTACTCCAAGACCGTAGGTATCCTAATCGATTCCGTGGGCCCCGACGCCTTCGGTGGTCGCGTGTTTCAGGGGCCGGGCGGTGGGATGCCCGATACGCTGTATTTCCACGCCCGCCCGGAAGCCCCGGAGACCTACACGGCGGAATCCTTCGTGCGGAAAGTCAACCTCGGCTTTTCCCGCAGTGATCTCCTGCTGCCCCGCCCCGCGCCCTTCGAACTGGACACCCTCAAGCGCCGGCCCCGCCGCAGCCTCATCGACCCGGGTGACGTGGGACTCATCAGCGCCAGTTTCCTCGACGACGGTACGGTGCTCTTTCTGTCCAACGACCACATCGTGCTGCAGGGCAGCTATGTGCTGGACCTGGACAAGGGGCTGCTTACCGTCACCAATGACACCGGAGTTATTTACCGCGTCTATGTCGACACCTCGAAGGGGATTTCCTTCACCCTGCCGGTCTCAGTGGTCGATCTCATTGGCGGGGAAATGGTCGGAACCGATAATTACCTGAGGCTGGAAGTGATGGACTGACCGGTTTGTGGCAACCGGTTGCTGTATATTAGTTGCTCATCATCCACACCTGCCCGATGCGCAACACCCGTCGAACATTCCTCCGCCAATCGGCCGCCGCGGCCGCCGGACTCACCTTCATTCCTTCCTACCTCAGCGCCAGGATCGGGGGCAACCGCGCCGCCGATGCCATGACCTTCGGCGTGATCGGCTGTGGCCGACAGGCGCTGGGGCTCACAAACAACCTGTCGCGCATCACGGATGCCAAGCTCGTAGCCGCCTGCGATGTCCACCCCGGTAAGCTGGCGAACTTCCGCCAACGCGCGGCGGCCTGGGCGGAGGAATTCAACACCGGCGCCGGTGAGGTACGCAGCTACGGCGACTACCGGGAACTGCTCGATCACCCGGGACTGGATGCAGTGATCGTCGCCACCCCGGACCACCAGCACGCCACCATCTGCATTGCCGCCCTCGACGCCGGTAAGCACGTCTACTGTGAGAAACCCATGGCCCACACCGTCCAGGAAGGTCGCGCCATGGTCGAAGCCACTACGCGCAATGGCAAGGTGCTGCAGACCGGCAGCATGCAGCGGTCCATGTTTAATTTCCAGCGGGCCGTGGAGGTTGTGCGGTCCGGCGATCTCGGAGAGATAGTCGACGTTCTGGTAAGCGTGGGCGCTCCGCCCAAGCGCTTTGACCTCGTCGGGCAGCCTATCCCCGCAGGCCTCGACTGGAAGTCCTGGATAGGGCCTTCCGTGGAGCGTCCCTACCATCCCGACCTCCTGCCACCCGTGGATGCTGATTTCTGGGGGCTGTGGCGCTTGTACGCCGAGTTCGGGGGCGGCTACGTCACCGACTGGGGTGCCCACATGTTCGACATCGTGCAGTGGGCGCTGGATAGGGACGAGTCCGGCCCCGCCAGCTTCTACCCCCCGAACGAAATGGATGCCGAGCAGGGACTCACTATGTTCTACGATGACGGCGTCAGTGTCACCCACCAGAATTTCGGCCGCGGAAATGCCGTACGCTTCATCGGTTCCGAAGGCAGCCTCGACGTAGCCCGCGGATTCATCGACAGCACCGTGGAGGGATTACTCAGTCCCGGCGACATGAACCACGTAGGCGAGGTGTCCGCCCTGTATACCCACCTATCGGACTTTATCCAGGCGGCGCGCACGGGCGGCACGCCGGTTTGTCCGGCCGAGACCGGCCACCGTACCGCCAGCGTCTGCACCCTCACCAACATCGCTTATCGGCTGGGTCGACCCGTGCACTGGGACCCCATCACCGAGCGGGTGAAGGACGACCGCGAGGCCAACCGGCTGCTCGGAGACGCCTACCGGGAAAGCCTGGCCTGATTTTTACTTCGCTGAAAAGGGGAATACCGCTGATTCCGTGTGGCTCACGCGGACCAGGGAGTCGAGCCGCGCCACGATGTCCGGATGCTCGGCAGCCACGTCGTTGGTCTCGCCGATATCGGTATTCAGGTCGTATAGTTCGAGCGGGCTATCCGGTTCTTCCATGGCCTGGTAGCGGACGCCCTTCCACCGCCCTTCGCGGACGGCCACCCGGCCACCGCGCTCGTGGAATTCCCAGTACAGGTACTCGTGCTGCTGCTGGGCAGCGGGATGACCCAGCAGCGTAGGCAGAAAGGATACGCCATCCGTGGAATCCGGCATGGGCTGGCCGGTCAGTTCGGCCAGGGTAGGGAAGACGTCCCAGAAGGCCGACACATGATCCGTGGTCCCTCCCTCCGCCACGGTACCGGGCCAGGAGGCGATCATCGGTACCCGGATGCCGCCTTCGTAGAGGTCCCGCTTGTAGCCGCGCAGCGGACCGTTGCTGTCGAACCAGTCCGGGTCGGCCCCGCCCTCCTCGTGGGGACCATTATCGCTGGTGAAGATCACCAGCGTGTTCTCCGTGAGCCCGAGGGAATCCAGCCGGTCCACGATCTCGCCGACCTGACGGTCCAGCAGGGTGACCATGGCGGCGAAGGTGGCGTGGGGCCGCTCGACGGTGCCGTAGCCGCCGTCCTTGTAGCGTGGACCGGAGTCCGTCCCCTGCCATTCCGCCTCCGGGCCGTACCGCTCCGCGAAGCGGGTGACCAGGCTGTCCGGGGCTGCCAGTTCGGCGTGGGGCATCACGTTAGGATAGAACAGAAAGAAGGGCTCGTCCTGGTGCTCTTCCAGGAAGGCCAGGGCGCGCTCGTGGATGAGGGTAGGGGCGTAGTCGCCGGTTCCGGTGCCGGCGTTGCCGGTGAGGGAGTCGCTCTGCTGGTTGTCCCAGAGGTGGTAGGGGTAGTAGTTGTGCGCCAGCCGCTGACAGTTATATCCGTAGAAAGTATTGAATCCCTGCCGGTTGGGTTCGCCTTCGGAGGCTGGCGCACCCAGTCCCCACTTTCCGAAGGCCCCCGTCGCGTAGCCTGCCGACTCCAGCATTTCCGCCAGGGTGTACAGGCTATCGGGGATCGGCCACTGTCCTTCGGGCCGCACTTCCTTATTGCCCCGGATGAAGGTGTGCCCCGTGTGCTGCCCGGTCATCAGGGACGAGCGCGACGGCGCGCAGACGGTACTTCCGGCGTAGTGCTGGGTAAAACGCATTCCCCGGGCGGCCAGGCGGTCGAGGTTGGGGGTGTCGAAATGCTGCTGGCCATAGGAGCCGAGATCTCCGTAGCCCAGATCGTCGGCCAGGATGTAGACGATGTTGGGGGGGCGGGCCGGGGTTTCATCGGCCGCCGCGTCGCCCGCGCCGCAGGCGGTAAGGAAGCAGAGGGCCGCCAGCAGCGGAAGAATGGGTTGCATCGTCGGTCTGATTTGCATCAAGGTATCCCAATGCATCCGCCACCGCAAATTTTCCCCAACCCCGCCCGCAGTACCTTCGAAAATGATCCGGACGGAACCCCGCCCCCCGAACCTGCTGCGTCTGCTGCTGCTCGTGCTGCTGCTGGCTGACCTCGGCTATTCCTCCGTTCAGTATTACCGGCAGCCCCTCGACGGCGATGTGGCCTGGAACCTGGTCCCCGATCGCTCGGTACAGCCCATCCTCGACAGCCCCTTCGGCACGGCGGCCTGGCTGGAGGGACGGATCTACTCGAACCCTAACCGCTTTTTCTGTCACTGGTCCTTCCGCGGCTACTTCCTGGCCGCACCGCTCGCGCTACAGTCTCTCGTCGATCCGGTGACCAGCGTCTACCTGGCCGCGGCCATCGCCAAACTGCTCACTCACCTGCTCTTGCTGCTCCTCCTCGCCCGGGCCGTGACGGGGCACTGGCGGATCTTCTCGCTGCCCTTCCTGGCGGTCATGGCGCTGCTGACTCCCTTCTTCCAGGCCAACGGCTACCGCTCGCAGATCGGTATCGTCGATCCCTCCATCACCTACACCTTCTTCTACGCCCTGCCCGCGGCGGCGCTGCTGTTGTTTCTGCTGCCCTTTATCGACCGGCTGTTCCACGGCGCCACGCGTCCGCCCCGGCCCTTTGCGCTTGCGGCCCTCGCCGCCCTGGCGGTGGTGGTCTGTCTGAGCGGCCCCCTCAATCCGGCCTCCATCGGCGTACTCACCGCCGTGGCGCTTCCCCTGCTCGGCTACCACCGGTTGCGTAGCCTCCCGCTCCCTTACGTCCTCCTCTGGGGCTGGGCCGCTGCCCTGGCACTCTATTCCCTTTGGCTGGGTACC
>JBGTHX010000268.1:0-1797 GCA_041746055.1 Lewinella sp.
CCCCGATCACTTGTATACATTTAAAAATAAAAAATTGAAGCATCGGCTAATTTTAGAACAATTGTTTTAAAAGAGGATGATATATAGAATACTATTTGGCCACATCCAACACTTGGCTGGATTCCCCGACCTGGCATAGGGAAATTTTACCACCTCATTTCAAACCCTTTTCCAGCCGTACATCCCCCATACCATTCGACCGTCCGGAAAGCGCTGCCTCGACCATCCCCATATGGTGAGAACGCAGGTGCACGGTGCACCCACGTGATTCAGCCATACGGGCAGCAGGGCTTACGGGGGATACAGGAGTAGGCTTCTAAAATTGGCGCAACTAAATTTTGCGTTAGAGCATGGCAAGCCCTACATTATGGTACTATTCTTGTTGCGGGGCCCGGCTGCAACTGACCGCCGGCCCGACTCAGTACCTGATCCGATATGTGCATAAAACTTGATTGACCTGCCCGGGCGGGATTACTGCTGTATGTGCAGTAAATATCTACAGGCTACCTAATTTCCCATCACTATGAAACCTCTCCTGGACTTGCAGCCGCGGCCTTTGCCCCGGAACAACGACCGTACCGATGCCCTTCCGCCGCTGACGCCCAATCCAGCCTTTGAAGCACTCATCGCCCAGTCCAATACCTACTGCTACTCGGTGGACTACCGGACCGGCCGCTTCCGGTACGTAAGTCCGGGCATCCGCCGCGTCCTGGGCTACGATCGGGAGGCGTGGCAGTTTGGCGGACCCCAAAAGGCATTCGAATGTATCCACCCGGAAGATCAGGGCTGTGTCCGCCGCATATGCGCGGAAATACACCATGAACTGAAGCTCCACCCCATCGAGGCCCGTAGCGAACTGAGCTTCGCTTTCACCTGCCGGGTAAGGAACGTTGGCGGCACCTACCTCCACCTCAACCACCAGTTGACCTTTCAGGGATTTTGCGCGGCTGGTCACCCCCTCGCAGCTTTCACTATGGTCTACGATATCTCGGCCCTGAACCCGCCACACTTCTGCGTTTTGCATATTTGCTCGCCCGCTACTCCCGGCCGGGCGGAAACCCGGCGGACCCTGGTAATTCACTGTGAATCCGGCGTCTCCTTTTCCCGCCGGGAACGGGAGGTGCTGCAGCTGATTACGGACGGCCTCAACAGCCAGGAAATTGCCGCCCGCCTGTTCATCAGCTACAATACCGTATGTACCCACCGCAAGAACCTGCTGCGGAAGGCCGGGGTCCGGGGAAGTGTAGCGTTACTTGGATTCATCGCCGGCCGATAGCAACGGCCCTGGAATGGATCGAATGCCTTCTTCCTTGCACCCGCGACCCCGCCCCTGCCTACGCCAGGGCATCCAACGATTTGTTGGATAACCCCACCGGTGGCCTAAACCCCTGCATCTCTCCGGCCGTTTGCTTTACCATGTCCACGAACCACCAGACGCAAACCGCCGCCGACCTCCGCACTGCCATCTTCATCAAGGGGGCCAATGCCAACAACCTCAAGAACATTGACATTACCATCCCCAAAAACCAGCTCGTGGTGGTGACCGGGGTGAGTGGCAGCGGCAAGTCGAGCCTGACGATGGACACGCTCTTTGCCGAAGGCCAGCGGCGCTACGTGGAGAGCCTGAGCAGCTACGCCCGGCAGTTCCTGATGCGGATGAAGAAGCCGGAGGTGGACTACATCCGCGGCATATGCCCGGCCATCGCGATCGAGCAGAAAACCTCGACGACGAACGCGCGCTCCACGGTAGGTACGCTGACCGAGATCTACGACTACCTGCGCCTGCTCTACGCCCGC
>JBGTHX010000269.1:0-3265 GCA_041746055.1 Lewinella sp.
GAGGACGAATCTCCTACGCCGTCCAACCGGGTCTACCTCGAAGAACGGCTCCGGGAAGTACTTACCGTACCCTACGAGGTCCTCGACCACCAGGCAGCGGTACGCCCCACGGTCCGCGACCGGCGCCCGCTCCTCGGTCGCCATCCGGCGTTCGCCCCGCTGTATCTCTTCAATGGGTTGGGCACGAAGGGAGCCTCCCTCGCTCCGCTCATGAGCCGTTGGCTGGTCGACTACCTGGAGGGGAGCGGTGAGCTACCCGGAGAGGTCGATCTGGCACGATTTTAATGTTGCGAGCTCCGGCGACGGAGCAGGACCAGTACCACCGCCAGCCCCCCGAGCGCGAACAACAGGAACAGGTCCAGCCGAATGCCGGCCACCGTATCCGCCAGCCAGCCGAGCAGAGACGCGATGAACACCAGCAGCGCCAGTAAGGTAGCCGCCGGCAGCGCATGACCCCGCGCCCGGTTCCCCGCGAAGATCGCGATAAACACCAGCGGCGCCAGCAGCGAGGTACCCGCAAAGCTCGTACGGGCGAGCAGTGCCAACTGGTCGCCCGCGACCAAGCTGAAGGCCAGCGCAAGCAGGGCAAACACGAAGATGCCCACCTTCGTAACCCGCAGCAGCTGGCGGTCATCGCGCAGGGCGACCAGGGAGCGCAGCTCGGTACCGAGGGCGAAGATCTGGGAATCGGCGGTGGAGATGGCCGCCGCCAGTAACCCGATGATCACGAAGGCGCCGAGCGTGGGCGGCTGGTCGAACACCAGGGCCCGGCTCAGAAACTCAAAGGCGCTCAAGTCCGGATACTTGACGGAGCCGTACAGGCCGATGAAGGCCGTCGGCAGGATCACCAGAATGGCAAAGACCCCCACCCCCACGGCCATCCGGTACATCGCGCGGTCGTCCCTCATGATCGCCAGCCGGATGCTTACCTGCGGCTGGGTAAAGGGGATCATCAGGATGGCGACCGCCGAACCGATCAGAAACTGCGGCGTGAAGAGCCCCCGCGGTCCCGGTACGCTCAGCAGGGCCGGATCCGATTCCCGCAGCGTGGCATAGCCGGCTTCCAGTCCGCCCACGGCCTCCAGACAACTCAGTCCCACGATCCATATGACGACCAGCAGCACCAGTCCCTGGATGGCATCGTTGTAGATGATCGCCTTGAGGCCACCCATCTCGCTGTACAGCAGCATGATGGCGACCAGGCCCACCGACCAGCCCCACACGGGCAGCAGACCCGGAAAGGCGAGGGCCACGAAATCGGACACCCCCTTGATCTGGATCGCGACGTAAGGGATCAGAAATACGAACACGCCGAAGAAGGCCACCCGCCCGGCAAGCGCATTGCCGAATCGCTGGCTCAGGAATCCCGACATGCCCCAGAAGCCCTCCTTCAGTGCCACCTTCCGGAAGTGATACCCCACCCAGATCACCCCGAAGACCAACCCCATATCGCTGACGGCCAGGAAGTGCCAGGCCCCCACCCCGTGGATCCGGAAGAGGTCCGGCATGCCGAGCAGGGTAAAGGTGCTGAACAGCGTGGCTGCGAAGGTGAAGAGCCCCAGCACGCTGCTCAGGCTGCCGCCGGCGAGCAGGTAATCCTTGCTCCCGGTATTGATGCGCCGCTGCCACACCGAAACCCCGATCAGCAGGGCGACGTAGAGGGTACCGACGATGAGGAGGGAGGGCAGCACCGGGAGCTATCGCTTTTGGGGATGGGCCCCGGCACCCGCGCCCCCGCCGCCCGGATGCACCACCGTGGCTATCGCCGTGAGCATTACCATGAACCCGCAGAGTGCGATCCCGGACCACAGGGCATAAGGCATGCCCAGCCAGAAAGGCCCCGCCGAGCCGGTGGGCAGGAGTAGCGGGGTAAAGGCCAGGACCATCGTAATGACGGCGGCGGCGCAGCAAATTTTCCAGCCGATAGAGGATGGGGTGTCGGGCATGATCGGTATAAGATAGGGCCGCAGGGTCAAAGCCGCGGCAGGGTGAGCCCTCCGTCGATGTGGATGACCTGACCGGGTGAATACGCGAAGTCGCCCCGCACCAGGGAGGCGACGGCCCGTCCCACGTCTTCGGGAAGCCCCCAGCGGGGCTGTAGGGTGAGCCCTTCGGCGATGAGCTTGTCGTACTTCTCGGTGACCCCGCTGGTCATGTCGGTCCGGATGATGCCGGGCCGCAGTTCGTAGACCCCGATGCCTTCGGGAGCCAATCGCGTAGCGAAGAGCTGGGTCATCATGCCCATACCGGCCTTGGAGAGACAGTACTGACCGCGGCTGATGCTGGCCACCGTGGCCGAGATCGAACCGATGTTGATGATGGTGGCCGCGAAGTCGGGATGGGCCCGCCGGGAGCAGAGCATACTTTTCGCGACCGCCTGGGTGAGCAGGAAGGGCCCCTTGAGGTTGGTGTCCATTACCCGGTCGTAGCTGTGCTCCGAGAGGTCCAGCAAATCGTTGCGTTCGCGGGGGGCGACGCCGGCATTATTGACCAGGACGTTGAGGGAGCCGAACTCTCGCTCAATGCGGCGCAGCATTCCTTCCCGGTGATCGGCCCGCCCGATATCCCCCTGCACGTACATGACCCGACCCGGTGCCTCCCCGTTCAGGTCCTGCAGCAGGTTACCCAATGCGTCGGCTTCCCGTACCCCGTTGACGGCTACCCGGTAACCGGCGGACAAAAGCGCCATAGTAATACCGAGACCGATGCCGCGGCTGCCCCCCGTCACCAAAGCCGTAGGCGCGCTCACGCTTCCAGTTTTTCCACCTTCAGCATGCAGCGTTCCTCCCAGCTGCGCAAGCCCAGTTCAGCCAATTGTACGCCGCGCGCGCCCTCCATTAGGTCGTATGGGAAGGGCGTATCGAGCACGACGTGGCGCAGGAAGAGCTCCCACTGCACCTTGAATGCATTTTCGTATGGCTCCTGCTCGGGGACGGTCGACCAGTCCTCGTAGAAGTCGATAGGCTGGGGAATGTCCGGGTTCCAGACCGGCTTAGGGGTATTGCCGTAGTGCTGGATGCGGCAGTCACGCAGCCCCGCCACGGCCGAGCCCCGGGTGCCGTCGACGTGAATGGTGAGCAGGTCGTCGCGCCGTACGCGGGTCACCCAGCTGGAATTGAACTGGGCGACCACCCCGCCCTCCAGTTCGAAGATGGCGTAGGCCGCATCGTCGGAAGTGGCCTGGTAGGCTTCCCCCTGCTCATCGATCCGGCGGCTTATATGCGTGGCACCCAG
The DNA here is from genome assembly GCA_041746055.1 of Lewinella sp. GTDB lineage: Bacteria > Bacteroidota > Bacteroidia > Chitinophagales > Saprospiraceae > Neolewinella. Next base: position 3,235 of record JBGTHX010000269.1, read on the forward strand.
GCAAAAGACGCTTTCGACCTTACCGAACAGA
>JBGTHX010000270.1:0-1996 GCA_041746055.1 Lewinella sp.
GCGTCCAGGAAATGTTTCCCGTTGTAGTTGAGAACCACGATGGAGACGTCCTTAGGCATGTCGAAACATTACACCGTCCAAAGCGTCCACCGGCTTCTTCGGCCCGCGTCGTTCCAGGCGACGCTTTATCGCTTGCGGCCGTGCCGTAGGTAGAAGTCAAGCCAGACCAGAAACATTCGGGCACCCAGGCCCACCACTATCACCGGCAGCGCCAGTCTTTTCATGCCGTTCGCCCGGGATAGTGCGTAGCGCAGGAGGCTGACATGGTGGTGAAAGATCATCCGGTAGGGCTTTCGGCGGCTGGACCCGGCAACGTGATGCATCATTCGCGCGTGCGGGAAGTACATTGCCTTCCAGCCTGCCTTGCGGATGCGGTTGCAGAGATCGACGTCCTCGACATACATGAAATAGCGCTCATCAAATCCACTTACCTGCTCAAATGCCTCCCGGCGCACCATCATTGCTGCGCCGGAGACCCAGTCAACCTCGCGTTGTTCAGCGTGGGAGACATCGAGAAGTTGGTAGGCCCTGGTGAACGGGTTGTTCGGAGTGACGAGTCCGAAAATCGCGTGTCCCACCGCCACAACCATGTTGGGAACCACCCGGCACGAAGGGTAAATCGAGCCATCGGGATTGTTTAGCAAAGGCCCCAGCACGCCTACTTCAGGAGCTGCCGCCATCGCATCGGCCATTTGGGCCAGGCTGCCGGGCGCGGGAACTACATCCGGGTTCAGCAAACAGATGAACTGCGCGGTGGTCTCAAGGAATCCCTGATTGCACGCCGTGCCATAACCGCGGTTGCGACTGTTGAGGACCAACTTAACGTCGGGATACTTTTCGGCAACCCCACCCAGACTGTCATCGCGGGAGGCATTGTCCACGACGATCACCTCTGCAAACGCGTCTCCGGCAGCCCGACCTATCTCGGCCAGGCAGTTGCGCAGATGGGGGCCAGAATCGTAGTTGATGATCACGGCTGCCATTCCCGGGCGGGCCGCGGAAGGACCTTGTTCGATCACAAGTCGCAAAGATCGGAGGAGGATGACATTGCACAATTGAAGCGCAAAACCACGATCGGCACAGGTTTGGCAGTTAATCTGCGAGAATGCGCCCTTTTACTCGCTTTAACTCACGACACTCTACTCACAGCTGCCCAGGCAGAAGCTCTGCCCTCGCCGCACTGCTTCTAACTGCAGCAATTCCCCTTCTTCGCGTCCCGGCCTCTGCTCAGGTACCTGCCCCCACCTTCGTTCTCTCGGGCGGCGGGTGGGGCCACGGGCTGGGCATGAGCCAGTGGGGAGCTAAAGGTCAGGCAGACGCCGGCCGCACCGCACCCGAGATCCTTGGCCACTACTACCGTGGCTCCTCACTCGGTAGCGGCGCCATGCCCGGCGAGGTCCGGGTAGGAGTGCTCTGGGACAGCCAGAACATATCTCTTACTGCCAGTGGCGTTTACGAGTTCCGCTATGGAAGCCCTGACGGCGAGTTGATTGCAAGTGCAACACAGAATCAGGAGTTCTCCGTTGCCACCGACAGCTCAGGCAGCTTCCTCCTCAAGACCGCAGAAGTCACCACCACCCGTCCGGGTGGCAAGTCGCTATACGTGATCTACGGTCCGCACGGCAGTTTGCTGCGCCTTCCTCAGACGGGCAACCGGTACAAGCATGGGGCCCTGGAGATAAACACCTACCTGAAAAATGGCTCCTGGCTGGTGCGCGGCATTGTTACCGGACTCAATATCCAGCAGTATCTTTACGGATTGGGAGAAGTACCCTCGTCCTGGCCCGGCGAAGCACTTAAAGCGCAAGCTATCGCTGCCCGAACCTACGGAGTCGAAAAGGTGGCTCGGATGGGCCAGGCTCGCCAGCCGTGTAACTGCGGTCTGTATCCATCCACCATCGATCAGGTCTACGTCGGCTTCGAAAAAGAAGGCGGAATGGACGGGGACCGGTGGAGGGCGGCCGTCGACGCCACCGATGCGCAGATTTTGATGCTC
>JBGTHX010000271.1:0-5440 GCA_041746055.1 Lewinella sp.
ACGGAGCTCCCTGGTTTTGAATCCCACCATGAGGATGCTTTCCGGCGGATTGCGGAAGGTGATCTCCGCCGTAGCCCGCTCCCGCAATTCGGGATCCTCGAGCGACAGCAGCATCTGGTCGATGCCCTCCTTGCGGATCCACTCGGGGAGCTGGACGTGCAGGCCGGTGGAACTGGCGTTGTAGGTGTACATGTCGGCGGTAATGGGCAGCCCCTCCTCCCGCAGCCGGTCGATCTGCCGGATGATGCTGTCCATCTTCCACCAGTTTTCCTGTCCGGAAGCTTTCAGGTGGTAAATCTCGGCCCGTACCCCGGCGTCGCGGCTGATGGTCACCAGCTCGTCGACGGCCGCGAACAGGTCGTCGCCCTCATCGCGCAGGTGGGAGATGTACATGCCGTCGTACCCGGCGGCCACCCGGGCCAGTTCCGTAAGTTCGCGGGTGTCGGCGTGCATGCTCGGCGCATAGAGCAGCGAGGAGGATACGCCCACGGCCCCTTCCCGCATGGCGGCGGCCAGCAAATCGCGCATTTCCGCGAGCTCGGCCTCCGTGGCGGCGCGGGGAGCATAGCCCATCACGTAGTTGCGCAAGGTGCCGTTCCCCACGAAGGAGGCCACGTTCACCGCTACGCCCCGGCCCTCCAGTCCCTGGAGGTACTGCCCGAGGGTGGTCCAGTCGACGTCGTATTCGATATCCTGCTGGTCGGCCCGCATCTCCTCCTTCATCCGCTCGTTGAGCGGTCCCATCGAACTGCCTTCCCCCATCACCTCCAGCGTGACGCCCTGGCGGAGATCACTCTGGGCGCGGCCATCCGCCAGCAGGCTCTCATTGGCCCAGCTGAGCATATTGATGAAGCCGGGCGCCACGGCCATCCCCCGGGCATCGATGGTACGGGTGGCCGATCCCAGGTCGGGGCCCACGGCCGCGACCGAATCCCCGCGGATGCCCACGTCCGCCCGGAAAGGCGCCCGGCCGCTGCCATCGTATACGAGGCCGTTGCGGATCACCGTATCGAAGGGCGGATCCTCCGGCGGGTGGCAGCCCAGGAACTGGACGAATCCGGCTAGCAGTGATACCAAAAGGGGCAGGCTGGGAAAGCGGTTGGGGGACGACATGGGCAAAAGATACCGTAGCCGGGAGGAGCGCCCGTAAATTTTGTCCGCGCCAACATCCGAAATATGCAGCCAGCGGACCAAGATGGGTTTGTCAGTTCCCGTCAGGTCCGTATTATTGAGCTGCTACGCAATTGTCTTTGCTTCCGCGCGGCCATCCTTCCTTTCTTAATCAATCTGATATGTTAAAAACGCTACTTTCTGTCTTTATAAGCCTCTGGGCGGTCGCCGCTACCGCGCAGTCGGTCGTGTACGTCGACGCCGGAGCTTCCGGTGACGACGACGGCACCACCTGGGCCAATGCCTACACGGACCTGCAGGTCGCCATCGACAGTTCCGAGGCGGGTAGCTCCCTGTGGATCGCCGCCGGCCGCTACGTGACGCCCGACACGGCCTCCTTCTACATCGACCGCGGCCTCTCCCTCTACGGGGGGTTCGACGGTACGGAGACCTCCGCCGAAGAGGCCGATCCGGCCGGCAACGAGACTATCCTCAGCGGCGACGTGATGGGCAACGACGAGATGATGTACGACAGCCTCCTGGCCATCGACAATAACCGTGTGCTTACTATTATCGACACCAACGTGACCAGCGCCTTTACCGTCACCCTGGACGGACTCACCATCCGCGTTGGCGCCATCGCCGCGAACTTCCCCGATACGGTCTCCCTCCTCGGCTACGCCGGCGGCGGTATCCTCTCGACCGCGCGTCTTGACGTATCCCGCGTCTACTTCACCGCCAACCGGGCCGACTTCGGCGCCGCCACGGCCCTAATATTCAGCACCGCCAGCGGGTCTGCCTTCGACCGGATCACCAGCGAGGGGAACTTCAACCGCTTCCGGGCTTCCCACTACAGCAACAGCGCAGACAGCGTCTCCTACACCAACAGCACCTTTACCGGCAGCGAGGATGGCCCCGACGTATCCGGCATGATCTTCTCCCTGTTCGGTAACGGACTCATGGTCGACTCGTGCACCTTCACCAATATCGACGCCAGCGAATCCGTGGGTGCGGCCATCCGCACCTCTTCGGCGCTCGGACAGAAGATCATGAACTCCACCTTCACCAACCTCAACGCGGCTTTCGGCGGCGGAGCGATCTATGCCGTCAACGGTGACTTCTTCGACGCCGGCCGTACCCCCGATGCCGGAGAGTTCCTGGTGGACAACTGCACCTTCACGGATATGAGCACCGCCCCGGAGAGCCGGGGCGGCGGGATCTACCTCGACCGCATCAGCGCCACCGTGTCCAACTCCGAATTCAACAGCGGTTCGGCCCTCGTGGGCGGCGCCATCTACGGGGTGCACGGTGGAGAAGATACCCTGGTGTACAAGGTGGTCATCGACAACTCCTCCTTCACCGAGAACGAGAGCGAAGCCGGCGGTGCCATTTGCTTTCTGACCTACGCGTACGATTTCGAGATTACCGACAACACCTTCGACCGCAACGTGGGGGGTACATTCGGTGGCGGGGGCCTCTACCTCGGCGGCACGGCCGGCACCGACCGCCCGGCCCTGATCATGGGCAACGAGTTCACCGGAAATGCTTCCACGGCCGGCCTCGGCTCGGCGGTACGCATCATTTCCTTCGACGCGGATACCCGCGACAACACCTTCACCGGCAGCCTGGGTAGCAGCGCTAACCTCTCCCTGCAGGGTCTGGGCAGCGACTACACCGTCGTTAATTCCACCTTCAGCGAAAACGGCACCTCGGCCAACCCCTTCAACCGCGGCGCGGGCGTCGGTGCATTCGGTGGCGGTATGAACATCCGGATCGATAGCTCGAGCTTCGACGGTAACCTGGTCGCGGACGAGCAGGGCTTCCTCAGCGGTGGCGCGGCCATCTACATCGAGGCGGTGGCCGATTCGGTCACCAACGTCACCGTAGCGAACTCCGAGTTCACCAACAACGCGGTGTCGGAAGCCGACGGCGGCGCCATCATGGCCGTCGAGAACTTCCGCCTCACGGTGGAGAACAGCGACTTCATCGCCAACACCGCCAGCACCGGCGGGGCCATCAGCGCTACCCGCTATGTAGTGCGTGACTCGGTGGGCGACCCCGTCCAGCCCTTCCAGTACGACAGCCTCGTGAGCCCGACGATCATGATCAGTAAGAGCCTGTTCGCCAGCAACCTGGCGGGCGGCCAGGGCGGAGCGATCAACACTTACGACGTCAGCGTGGACACCCGCAACTCGGTCCTGACCAACAACGGCGTAGCCCGCGGACAGGGCAGCGGTGGTGCCATAATCATCAACGGCAGCGGCTCGCTCTACTCCAACCTCGACAACTACCTGATCAATAACACCTTCTACAATAACGTCGACGGTGGTCGCGAGGCCCAAGACACCCTCCCCGGCTCCGTCGGCAACGCCGTAGCCCTGTACCAGCCCGGTAACACCGACAGCACCCGGAACTCCAACGCCCTTACCATCCAGAACAACGCCTTCTTTATGGACGGCCCCGAGGAGGAGAGCATCGGACTGGAGCGCAACCTCGGCGACGCCCAGGACCCCGTCGGATTCGGAGCGATCACGCTGATCTCGCTCGGCGGCAACTACTTCAACAGCACTTCCGACTTCGCCGCCGACTTCACCGGCGATACCGATATGGACCTCGTAGACACCGAATTCGACCTGGAAGGCAACCTCATCGACCCCCTCGAGAGCGACCGCAACAGTCAGTTCCCGAACCTGAATCTGCTGGAGAACCAGGGTAACAACCCGCTGGTCGACGCCGGTACCACCGGTCCTCTCGTGCCCGAAGATGACTTCTACGGCACCCTGCGCGACGATATGCCCGACATCGGAGCCTTCGAACTCGGTAGCGAGCCCCCGGTCGCCACGGCCGAGCCCATCGCCAACAGCGGTCTGTCGTTCCAGTTCTTCCCGAACCCCACCACTGAAGTGGTCAACATCGTGAACGAGGACGCCGCCGTGCGGGAGTTCACCGTGCTGGTGACCGACGTACAGGGACGCTTCATCACGGGCCGGAAATACAGCGGCGTGAACAACAAACTGAACGTGAGCGCGCTCCCCGAGGGCGTCTACAACCTTACCCTCCTGATCAACGGCAAGGCCTACAGCCAGCAGATCATGAAGCAGTAAGCCGCGAACGGATCACATCGACTGTCCGGAGGGCGGGCCACCAGGGGGTGGTCCGCCCTCCGTGTTTTACGGCGGCTAAGGTCATTTCCCCGGCACCCGCGCCCCCGCCCAAAATGAACCGCGGGGGAAGACTATTGTATTTATATCGCTAACTTTGCCCCATGCAACAGGTACCCGCCCGCATCAGCCTCTTAAGGCGAAGGATTTAATACGCTTCCCGCCCCGGCCGTCATCGGGGCCCGGAAGCCAGGCACCCCGCTGCCTATTTCCCACCGGTACCTTACCCCCTCATTCCGGCCCCTACTGCGGCCGTTTCCCTATTTGAGTTATGCAGATCAAGATCCTGGTTGCCCAGCCGGAACATACCGTATTCGCTCCGGCCATTTGCGCATTGATTGAAGAGTCCGCCAAGGCCCGCGGCACGGGTATCGCCAAGCGACGCCCCGAATACGTGGAGGAAAAGATGCTGACCGGTAAGGCGATCGTGGCCCTCGTTGACGGGGAGATCGGCGGATTCAGCTACATCGAGACCTGGGAGCACGGCAAGTACGTGGCCAACTCCGGCCTCATCGTGAACCCGAAATTCCGCCGCCACGGACTGGCCCGGCGCATCAAGGCGGCCGTCTTCCAGCTGTCGCGCACGAAGTACCCCGAGGCCCGCATCTTCGGCATCACCACCAGTCTGCCGGTGATGAAGATCAACAGCGACCTTGGCTACCGCCCCGTGACCTTCTCGGAGCTTACCCAGGACGATGCCTTCTGGAACGGCTGCAAGACCTGCCCCAACCACGACATCCTCGAGCGCAACCAGCGCCGCATGTGCCTCTGCACCGCCATGATGGCCCCCAGCGCCGTGGAGGAGCGCAAGATGGCCGTCGACCTCTCCGATATGATCGTGGAGGGATAGATAATGGTGATTTACAATATTTGATTTACGATTTGGGAAGTCGGCCCCGCTGAACTTCCGCTACCCTAAACCAGCATATTTTGAAGAAGATAGTCCTTGCGTATTCCGGAGGCCTGGATACCAGTTTCTGCGTAAAATACCTCACCGAGGAGGGCTACGAAGTGCACGCCCTCACCGTCGATACCGGCGGGTTCCCCAACACCGAGATCGGCGAGATGCGCGAGAGGGCCCTGTCCCTCGGCGCCGCCTCCTACAGGAGCATCGACGTCACCGACGAATACTACCGCGAGTGCCTGCGCTTCCTGGTGTACGGCAACTG
>JBGTHX010000272.1:0-15152 GCA_041746055.1 Lewinella sp.
GTTGATCACGGTGCAGCGGCCCGGCGCGGGGGAATCGTGGACGGAGAAGGTGGCCGAGGCCATCACTCCCGACACCGCCGCGGTGGCGATCGCGCAGGTGCACTGGTCCGACGGAACGCTCTTCGACCTGGAACTCCTACGCCGCCGGACGGACGAGGTGGGTGCCTGGCTGGTAATCGACGGTACCCAGTCTGTTGGGGCCTATCCCTTCGATGTGACGCGCATCCGGCCCGATGCGCTCATCGCGGGCGGTTATAAGTGGCTGCTGGGGCCCTACGGCTGCGGCTACGCGTACTACGGACCACGCATGGACGACGGCGTACCGTTGGAGGAAAACTGGATCAACCGGAGCGGTAGTGAGGACTTTTCCCGTCTCGCCCGGTACCGCCACGAATACCGGCCCCTGGCCGGGCGCTATTCGGTGGGCGAGCACAGCAACTTCATCGGCATCCCGATGCAGCAGGCTGGTCTCGATCTGCTGAATCGCTTCGGACCGGAGCAATTGCAAGAATATACCCGACGGCTCTGGGCGGAAGTGGAAGCGGATCTCGCGGATCTCGGGGTTGGCTTTTTAGGTGAGCGCGTTTACCATCTCGTGGGCCTGCGTCCCCCGCCCGGGGTCGTTATGGAGCGGCTGCAGGAGGAACTGGAGCGCAGGTCCGTAGCGGTGAGCTACCGCGGTGACCTGCTGCGGGTATCCCCGAGTTGGTACAACGAACCGGAAGAGATGCACCGCCTGGTGGAGGCCCTGCGGGCGAGCCGGCGCGACGGCTAGCTAAATTTGAAGCTGTAGGCGATGCTGAAAATCGGGGATCCGAAGATCGTAAGCCGGTAGCTGCCCAGCGGACTGTTCCCGAAGACTTCCGCGTCGCCGCCTCCACTCCGCGGCTGGTAGTAGATGTTGTAGGCGTTCTTGCGGCCGTAGAGGTTGTAGACCGTAACGGTCCAGTCGCCGATCCACCGCCGCTTGCTCATGCTGGCGTTGTGAATGGTCCAGCTCACGTCCAGGCGGTGGTACAGCGGCAGGCGGGCGTTGTTCCGCTCCAGGAAGATGGGGACGTACAGCTGGTTGAGCGTAAGGTAGCCGTTGGGAATGCTGTAGGGCCGGTTGCTCTGCACCACCAGGTTCAGGCTGAGGCGGTGAGTACGGCCGTCGTCGAAGGTGAAGGCGGAGTTCAGGGTGTGCGGCTGATCGAAGTATCCGCGGTACCAGTCGCCCCCGTTGATGCGGCTGCGCAATGACGGGCCCTCCACCCGGTTGAAAGCGCGGGCGAAAGTGTAGTTCATTTGTCCCGTGAAATTGCCCCCTCCCTTCCGGATGCCGATCTCCGCGCCATACGTCTTTCCCTCGCCCTGTAGCAGGTCGGTCTCCACGCGGGGACTGAGGAAGAACTCGGCGCCGGGCTTGTACTCCAGTAACTGGTCAATCGACCGGTAGTATCCTTCGAGGCTGACCTCGTACCCCTTGCCCAACACCCGGAACAGGCCGGCGCTGTAGAGCCGGCTGACCTGCGGGCGTACGTTATTGTCGGACACCTTCCAGCGGCTGCTCGGCAGGGGAGTGGTGGAATTGAAGATATTCTGTAGGTATTGCCGGTTCAGGGCGTAGGCCGCCTTAAAGCTGGTATTGTCCGAAAGCTGGAACGTGAGGCCGAGCCGGGGCTCGAACCCGCCGTAGCGGCTCATGACGGCACCACTGGCGTAATTCTCAGCGGACTCGTAGCCACCGGGCAATCTTTCGCCATCCGGATAGACTCGCTCCTCACCGGGGCCGAGTTGCAGGTACTGGCTGTAGCGGAGGCCGGCCGATAGGGTGAGCCGGTCCAGCGGGGCCCACTCGTCTTCGACATAGGCGCTAATCTCCGCCGCCTGCTCGTCTTCCAGGCTTACCGCTACCACCTGTTCCGAACCGTTGGGCGAAAGTTGGCCCGGCTCGATCAGGTAGTTCACGAGCGAAAGACCGCCTACCAGCCGGTGACCGCTGCCGGTGACGCGGCTGAGTTCCGTCAGCAGGCTGCGGTAGTGGATGCCGGAGCGGAACTCGATCTCGGTGCCCCGGTCTGCCTCGGGAAAACCTACCCGTGGCACGTGATCACTGTTGACCAGCTGGGTACGGAGGTAGGTGTTCTCACCGAACTGGTGCAGCCATTCCAGGCTGGCATTGCGGGTGGAGTACCGGTAGCGGTTGGTTTCGGCCGTGATGCCGGCAAAGTTATTAATCAGGTCCAGCTCGTAAAAGTCGCTGCTGAAGAAGCCGGAAAAGGAGAAGATATTCCGTTCGTCGGCGGTAAAGCGGAGCCTGACGGTCGCGTCTCCGAAACGGCTCCGGGTGTTCTTCAGGCGTTCGAAGGCCCGGAACACAAAATCGTTGAGGCCCACGCGGCCGGCAACGAGCACCTTGAGGCGTTTGTCCCGCGTAATGGGCGTCTCCAAGCTCAGGCGGCTGGACACCAGGCCCACACCTCCCTGGATCTTTAGCTTGTCGGCGGTGGGGTTTCTCGTCCGTACCTCCAATACGCTGGCCACCCGGCCCCCGAAGCGGGCGGGTACGTTGGCGCGGTAGAGGTCTACGCTACCCACCGCGTCGGGAGTGAACACGGAAAACAGGCCGAACAGGTGGGTGGGCGTGAAGACCGGCGCGCCGTCCTGTAACACCAGGTTCTGGTCGATGGTCCCCCCGCGTACGCTGAGGCCATTGCTGGCTTCCCCCGCCGAGCTGACGCCACTGACGAGTTGCAGCCCCCGGAATACGTCGACCTCCCCGAGGGCGACCGGCAGCTGTTCAATCTCCCGGATACCGAGCCGTTCCACGCCCATGATGGGTTGCAACATCCGCAACCGGGAGCTTTCACTGCTCACCGTCACCGTTTCCAGGGAGGTAGAGGTGGGCACGAGGGCTACGTCGACTCGTCCCGAGGCGGTCAGGTCCAATCGATGGCGGACGGGCTCGTAACCCACCGAGGAGACCAGCAGGGTGACTTTCGGACTGGTCACGGTAAATGTGTAGCGACCACCTTCGTCCGTCATGCCCCCCTGCGGGGTATTTGCCAATTGGACGTTGACGTAGGAGAGCGGTTCGCGGGTCACGGTATCCCTGATGAATACCTGGATGGTGAAGGCGGAGCCTTCCTGGGCGCTGAGCCGAAGGCCGGTCAGTACTAGGCCGCTCAACAGGAGCAGAAAAACGCGGATGAATTTTTTAGTTTGGGGTGTCATGGATTCCATCCTTCGGGTTGGTTACGCGTCCGTCCCGGTCCGTCGCAGGGGGCGCTGGGCGGTGCGGGTGACACGGGCTCGAGTACGGGCGTGGCGGGCAGCGAAAGGGGTTCGCCATCGGTATCGTCCCGGTTCCAGTACAGGCGCTGGGTGCTAAGAGAGCTGACCGAGAAGTAGCCCAGCACGGCATTAGCCGGATCGTTCACGTCGGTGAGGTTGCCATAGAGTGGCGCGGGCAGGGGGGCGTTCAGCCCGGAGCTCCCCTCGACCAGGTCCTCGAAAGTGCGGTAGTAGTTGTAAGCGGATCGGGTAAGAGAGCGCTGCTGCACTTCCGCCAGGATACCCCCGGCGCCGACGTAATCAATGCGCGCCACCTCCACGCCGGGGAGGGTGGCGCCTGGGTTGCGCTCGTCGGTGAGCAGCTGGACGGCCCGTCCTGGCGTGATGCCCCAGCACGGTCCGTCGCAGGTGTAGTCGTAGTGGTCGATCCGGCGGCTGGAAGGCGTCTGTACGCACTCCCCGTTCCGGTACACGGAATTGTAGCAGGTCTGGCAGATGGTCAGCTGGGTCCAGGTGCGGTATTCGTAGGAAAAGTAGTTGTCTTCCCCCGCAGGGTCCTGCACTTCCGCTAGCAGCGTGAACGCGGGTACGAAGCGCTCGCGGGAATCGCTGTAGTAGGCTTCCTGGTCGAAGCGCAGCCTAAGCTCACCCAGGGGGACGGGGACGGGAAGTTGCTCGGGCAGGGATTCGATCAGGGTACCGTCGGCGAGCGCGACGCGGATGGAGTAGCTGTGGCCGGTGGTAGCCGAGAAGTCTTTCGGGGGCAGGTATTCTCCCGGGGTCGGCCCGGCCATCCATTCAGTTTCCGTACCCTGCTCGTCGACGCTGTGTACCACTGCGCCCGTGACGGGCTCCAGTTGGTAGCTTCCGAAGACCAGGCCACTACGCTGCACCAGTACGCGGGAACCACCGGCGGCATCCACGATACCCCCTTCCAGCAGAACGAAGCCGGCGGTGTAGTCGTAGGAGGGTACGACCGGGTCCACGCAGGCGGAACACAACAGACAGCAAAAGAGGGAAATTACGGTTCGCATGCGGGGCAGGGTGGGGGCAGACCCAAGGTAACACCCCATCAGCCGCTTCCACCATCTCCTGCCGGGGAGACATAAAAAAGGCCCCCCCACGAAGGTGGAGGGGCGAAACTTAAAGTCGATCATGCAAAAATTCTTATTCCACGCGCAGGGCGGTCGTGCGGGTCGGGGCGTCGGGGACGTTGACCGTGACGTAGTAGTTGCCGGCGGGAAGATTGTCGAGGTTGTAAGCGCGCTGTACGGTGGGGGTGCCTTCCAATTGCTCCTGGAAGACTTCGTTGCCGCTGCGGTCGGCGAGGCGTACACCCACTTCCTTACCCGTGGTATTCAGGTAGTTGATGGTAAGGGTGTTCTCCTTCATGTTTACGGAGGGGTAGAACGACCGCTCGGCCATGCGGGGGTCGGCTTCGATGCCGGTCTGGTTGATGGTGATGGGTTGCGAGGTTTCACCGACCGCGTCGCTCAGCATCACCGTGTAATCACCGGCCGGGAGGGCGGCGAGTTGGAAGCGGCTGTTGAGGTACTGGCCGGGCTGAAGCTTGGCGGTGTGCAGAATGAGCCCGCGGCTGTCCACGATGCGTAGCTGGGTTTCCATGGTCACCTCGGTGGCCGTGCGGAGGATAATGGTGTGAGAGGTAGGGTCGGCCTGCACAATCAGGTCGATGGGGTTAATGGAGGCGAAGAGGGAAGTGGCGAAAAGAACGAGGAAAAAAGAGAGAGACAGTTTCATGGGGTTAAAATTTAGGGTTGATGAAATACTTGTGGATTCGGTGATCGCCGTCTTTTTATGCAAGCACCCATGATCAACTCCTTATGCTACAAAGGTGGGGTTGTGTATCTATTGTATCAACGCATAAATTGCCGCCCTAGACGCAGATTTTGACCGATGCGAATCAGGGACGCAAAAAGCGCGCAGGCCCGGGTAAATCATGCACAGTCTGGCCGATAACTTATCCCCGGCCCTATACGTTTTAGGAATGAATTTATCCTAAGGCTACGTGGCTCAGTCCAACTATACCCCAATATATTATGGAGACGATTTCTCAACCCGTCCGTGAGCGGGTAACTCCGGCTCCTGGCACCTCTTTCCTGGTGAAGCATTACGCTGAGCCGAAGATCCGGGTTAACAAACTTCCGAAGTGGCACTACCACCCGGAGCTGGAACTGGTCTACGTGCGCGGCGGCCACGGCCGCCGGCACGTGGGTAGCCACATCAGTCATTACCAAGACGGAGAGCTCATTCTCATCGGTTCCAATCTGCCCCACCTGGGCTTCACGGACCGCATGACCAATAACGAGAAGGAAACCGTGGTCCAGTTCGCCACCGACTTTCCGAACGCGGCGTTTCTGGAGATGCCGGAGGTGCACAAGGTCAGGGACCTGATGCACCACGCCCGCAACGGCATCAGTTTCCACGGAACCACCCGCACCATTCAGGGAAACCGACTGGAGCGGCTGATCAACCTGCCACCCCTGGGCCGGTTGCTGCTCCTGGTCGACATTCTCAACGAACTGGCGCACAGCGACGAGTACGAAAGCCTGAACGCCGAAGGCTTCCACCTGGAAGTGGAGACGCACGGCTTCGAGCGATTCAACGAAATCCAGGAATTCATTGGCTCCAACTTCGAACGGGATATTTCCCTCGACGAAATTTCCGGGGTAGCGAGCATGACGGTACCCGCCTTCTGCCGCTACTTCAAAAAGACCACCGGCAAGACCTTCGTCACCTACCTCAATGACTTCCGGATCGTCTACGCCTGCAAGCTGCTGGCCGATGACCATACCTCGGTGCAGAACGTGGCCTTCGACAGTGGATTCAACTCCGTCAGCCAGTTCAACCGCGCCTTTAAGAAGAACACCGGCATGACCGCCACCGAGTACCGCAGCAATTACCGCATTAACGTCAGCGGACAGCTGCCCGGCTACGAGTAGCACCGGCCGTATCTTGCGGCCATGACCTTTTCCGACTTCAACCTCAACAAGTTTTTGCTCAGCGCCCTGGAAGATATGGGCCTCCAGCAGCCTACGCCCATCCAGGAGCGGGCCTTCCCCGTGGTGATGTCGGGCCGGGACGTGGTGGGCATCGCCCAGACAGGTACGGGTAAGACCATCGCCTTTCTGCTACCCCTGCTCCGCAAGTGGACCTTCCAGAAGCATCCTTACCCCCAGACCCTCATCATCGTGCCTACCCGCGAATTGGTCGTCCAGGTAGTGGAGGAGATCGATAAGTTATCCGCCTACCAGAATGTGGTAGCGGTCGGGGTTTACGGCGGCGTCAACCTCAAGGCGGACGCGGCGGCGGTGGAACAGGGCTGTGACTTCGTAGTGGGTACGCCGGGCAGACTTTACGACCTCATCGTCACCGGCAGCCTCAAATTCCGCGCCCTGAAGCACCTCGTTATCGACGAGGTCGACGAACTGCTGGAACTCGGCTTCCTGCCGCAGCTCACCAAGATCCTGGAGCTGATGCCGGAGCGCCGGCAGAACCTTCTCTTTTCCGCCACCATGATCCCGGAGGTGGAAACCATTATCGCCGACACCTTCGATTTTCCGGTCACCGTGGAGGCGGCGCCCACCGGTACGCCCCTGGAGAACATCGAACAGTACGTCTACCGGGTACCCAACTTCAATACCAAGGTCAACCTCCTGCGGCACCTCCTCGCCGATGCGGAACGGTTTCCCCGGGTGCTCGTCTTCGCCGCCAGCAAGAAATTTGCCGACCTGCTGCAGGAGCGGCTGGAGGAGGATTTTGCCGACCAACTCGGCGTCATTCACGGCAACAAGAGCCAGAACTACCGCTTCCGTAGCCTGGAGCACTTTCAGACGGGCGAGCACCGCATCCTTATCGCCACCGACCTCGTAAGCCGCGGCCTGGACCTCACCGGCGTCTCCCACGTCATCAACGTCGACACCCCGGAGCAACCGGAAAACTATATGCACCGCATCGGACGCACCGGCCGGGCCGACCGCCACGGCATTGCGATCACCTTCACCACCGAGGCGGAGCTACCCGACCTGGAGGCCATCGAGGCCCTGATGGGGCAGCGGGTCGACATACTCCCGCTACCGGAGGAGGTATCCGTGTCCACAGAGCTCATCCCGGAAGAGATGCCGCAGTCGTATCAGCCCATCGTGGAGGCAAAGATCGTGGTAAGCGACCGCGGAGCCTTCCACGAAAAGAAGGAGACCAACAAGAAGCGGCCCATGACCCGCCAGGAATTGCAGGATTACCGCCGGAAGAAAAAGGCCCGCGGCCGCAAGCGGAAGTAAAGCCTACTTCCGTAATTCCATCCGCACCCGCACGGACTTACTGATCGGGCAGTTGCTGCCCCGCGCCGTTACGCCGCTGGGCACCAGGACGTTGGCCTCGGGAAAGTACATCGCCACGCAGCCGCGGGGGATCGAGTAGGGGACCAACTGAAACTTCCGGGCCCAGCGCTCGGTGCCGTTGTATTCACTCTTTACATCCACGATGTCTTGGGCATTACCCCCTAGTGCGGCAATGTCGTCCTGGTGCATCATCACGATGCGCCGTTCATTATGGATGCCCCGGTAGCGGTCGTGGAGCCCGTACACCGTGGTATTGTACTGGTCGTGACTGCGTACGGTGGTCAGGAGGAATTGTCCCGGTTCCAGGACGTGGGGCGTGAGGCCGGTGACCGAGAACTGCGCCTTCCCGTCGGAGGTGTCGAAGCGGCGGTTGCGCGGACCGTTGGGGAGATAAAAGCCACCCGGCTCCCGCACTTTCTCGTTGTAGCGTTCGAAACCCGGGATCACGGCAGCGATAGCATCGCGGATATTGTCGTAGTCCTTCCGGTACTCCACCCAGGGGATCGAGGACCCGGGCAGCGTGAGCCGGGCCAGTTCACACACGATGGCACACTCGCTCATCACGTTGAGGTTATCCGGATCCAGTACGCCCTTGCTCATCTGTACCACGCCCATGCTATTCTCGCAGCTCACGAACTGCTCGCCCCCGGCCTGCATATCGATCTCGGTACGTCCGTGGCAGGGCAGTATCATGGCCTCCCGTCCGTGGACGAGGTGGCTCCGGTTGAGCTTGGTGGAAACGTGCACGGTGAGGTCGCACTTCCGCAGTCCGCGCGCGGTCAGTTCCGTATCGGGGGTAGCGCTGACGAAATTGCCGCCCATCCCAAAGAATACCTTCACCCGCCCTTCGACCATGGCGTGCATGGTCTTCACCACGTCGTAGCCGTCCTCGGTGGGGGGCTCGAAGTTGTAGTAGTTCCGCAGGGCCTGGGCTAGTTCGGGCTTCAGTTTGTCCCAGATGCCAACCGTCCGGTCACCCTGTACGTTGCTGTGGCCGCGCACCGGACAGATGCCGGCACCCCGCTTACCGATGCTTCCCTTCGCCAGCAGGAGGTTGACCACTTCCTTGATGGTATCGACGCTGTTCTCGTGTTGCGTCAGGCCCATGGCGTAGCACACGATGATGCGCTCGCTGCCGTGGATGAGTCCGGCGGTCTCCTCGATCTCGTTCCGGGTAAGTCCGGTATTGGCGATGCAGGCATCCAGATCGGTAGCTTCGAGCATTTCGGCCAGGGCCGCGTAGCCGCTGGTGTGCTGTTGAATAAATTCCTGGTCAAAGTAGGTGCCCGGAGACTGCTTCTCGCGGTCGTAAAGGATCTTGAGCCAGGCGCGGAGCAGGGACTGGTCCTCGTTCACCTTGATCTGGAGGAAGAGGTCGGTGAGCATCGTACCGCGGGTGGCGATCTTGATCGGGCGCTGGGGATTGACGAATTGCAGCAGCCCGGTCTCGGGGAGTGGATTGACGCTGATCATGCGGCCACCGTTCTCCTTCATCTTCTCCAGGGCGGTAAGCATCCGGGGGTGGTTGGTCCCGGGATTCTGACCCATGCAGATGATGAGGTCAGCCTGGTGGATATCTTCGAGCGTCACGCTTCCCTTGCCCAGGCCCAGTACCTCATCGAGCCCCTTGCTGGTGCTCTCGTGGCACATATTCGAGCAATCGGGCAGGTTATTGGTGCCGTAGGCGCGGGCAAAGAGCTGGTACGCGAAGGCGGCCTCGTTGCTGGTGCGGCCGGAGGTGTAGAACACGGCTTCGTCCGGCTCGATGGATTGCAGCTTGCCGGCCAGGCGTTCGTAGGCTTCCGCCCAGGTGATCGGGGTGTAGTGGGTGGCGCCGGGGCGCAGGTGCAGGGGTTGGGCGATGCGGCCGCTCTTGCCCAGTTCGTAGTCGGTCCACTGCCCGAGCTCGTCCACGCTGTGGGCGGCGAAGAAATCCGCTCCTATCCTTCGCTTGGTAGCTTCCTCGGCCACGGCCTTTACGCCGTTCTCGCAGTACTCGGCCATCGGGGTGCGGGAGCCGTCCGGATCGGGCCAGGCGCAGCCGGGGCAGTCGAAGCCGCCCTTCTGGTTGAGCTTGGCGAGGGTCTCGAGTCCTTCGCCCAGGTGCATGTACTCGTTGACGTGCTTGAGCGAGTACTTCAGCGCGGGGATTCCGCCGGCAATGTGGGTGGGCTCCTTGAGTTCGAGACCGGTGAGGCGCTCGGGGGTCAGTTCGTTGGACATGGGATCGGGTAGCTAGGTTGGGTAGGGAAAATGCAGGATGAATCGCTTCCTTTCATTACGTGAGCCGGCAGCGACTCGTTCGTCACACCGCGCTAATTGTTGGCCGGGTTTCGGACACCCCGTCGATCCGCTGCGGGTGGGTGTAGCAGTTGAAGGAGTGCGGCTTCAGGAAGCCGCAGAGCGTGATGCCCTGGTCGTCAGCCAGCTCGGCGGCCAGGGTGGAGGGGGCACCCACGCTGGCCACTACCGGAATACCCGCCATGGCCGCTTTCTGTAGCAATTCAAAACTCGCCCGCCCGCTGAGGAGCAGGATGCGGCCGTGGAGTGGCAATTGGTCCAGCCGGTAAAAATGGCCCAGCAGCTTATCGAGGGCGTTGTGGCGGCCGACGTCCTCGGCAAAGTGCAGCAGCTGGCCCGCGGTGTCGAAGAGGGCGGCGGCGTGAATGCCGCCGGTGGCGTTGAACAGTTCCTGGGCTTTGCCCAGCTTCGCGGGGAGCTGGCCGAGGATCTTCGGATCCACAAGGGTATTCCGGGTATCGTCCGGGAAGGGGAGGGCATTAAATACCTGTTCCAGCGAAGTCTTGCCGCACACTCCGCAGCTACTGGAGGTGTAGGTGTGGCGGTCGAGCGGCTGCAGGTCCAGCGGAAGGTCGGAAGGCCACGGCAGCTCCAGGGTATTCCCCTGCACCTGTGCCCCGCCGCTCGGATCATGGCCGGGGGGAAGCAATCCTTCCGAAAAGAGGAAGCCCAGTGCCAGGTCCAGGTCACGGCCCGGCGTACGCATGGTCACCGCCGCTACGCGCCGCCGCCCCCGGTACAGCAGGGCGATCTCCAGCGGTTCCTCGCCGGCCAGGACATCCTGCCGCTCCACAGCCCCCGCGTCGGAAAAGCGAAGTACCGTGCGGACCTGGGTGGCGGAGGATTCGGGGGGCATAGGCGGGCGGTGTATCTTTGCGCGAAGCGATCTATTATGTCAACCGACAATTTACAACAGGCGATAGCAAACGCCGCGGCCGAAGTCCGCGCCCGTCACCCGGAACTCAGTGAGGCGGACGTAGCGCACGTCTTTGCCATCTACCGGGAGCACTTTGAGAAGCGGGAGGACGACCCCCCCGTCTCCACCCGCCCCGCCGAGGACAATCTCCTGTTGGCCATCTGGGACGTGATCGTGGACCGGGAGACCGACGGGCTCGACCAGCCCGACGGTGACCTGGAGCAGTACTACGCGGACGCTTTCGCCCAGTTGCTCGGTGACGCGCCGGATACCGATTACGCCGGACAACCCGTCGCGATGTCCGTACCCCCGCAGGATGCCGTTGACGATCCGGCGCCCGTAGGCGGCGAGCCCGACGATGCGGGGGAACGCTTTCCCTCCACCATCGACACGGAGTACACCGAGCCGGAGGATTCCATTTACAAACTAAGGATTAGCCTGGACGGCAGCGATCCGGAGATCTGGCGCGAAATGCTCGTGCCCGACGACGTGGTTCAGGGCCAGCTCCACCACTACATCCAGGCGGCCATGGGCTGGCCCGGATCGGATGATTTTCAGTTCCTGCCCCCTCAGGGAGCTACGACCTCCGCTTCCGGGGACTTGAGGTTACGCGATCTGCTCCCGGAAGGGAAGGAGGACCTGGGCTACGAATTCGACCACTGGTACCACCACGTCAGCCTGCTCTCCGTGCAGCGGCCCCAGGGGCGGGAGCATTACCCGGTCTGTACCGCGGGCAGGGGTGCCTGTCCTCCGCCGGATACCGACATGAAGGAGTACAACCGGCAGGTAAGGATACTGCAGGACCCTGCCGACCCGGACCACGAAGAGGTAGCCGGCTGGGTGACCCAGGATTTCAACCCCGGTGCCTTCAGCGTTGACCAGGCGAATCAGCGGCTGGGCCGCTACGGCGACGCGGGTTTCCGGGCGGTAGTGTAGGGCGGTTTGCGGTACTTGGTTATCTTAACCCCCTTAACCAAGCCGAACGCTATGCGCCTGATTTCGACTCTTTTCCTGCTGCTCTGCTGCCTTGCCCTGACGGGCCAGGAGGTGGACGAAAAACTTTATTCCTCGCTGCAGTTCCGCAATGTCGGTCCCTTCCGGGGAGGAAGGTCGGCCGCGGTGACCGGTGTAGCCGGCGAACCCAATCTCTACTACTTCGGCGCCGCGGGCGGCGGGGTCTGGAAAACCAAGGACGGCGGACAGACCTGGACCAACATCTCCGACAAATTCTTCGGCGGCAGTATCGGCGCGGTGACGGTAGCCGAAAGCAACCCCAACGTGATCTACGTAGGCGGCGGGGAGGAGACCGTCCGGGGCAACGTGAGCTACGGCTCCGGCATGTGGAAGTCGATCGACGGCGGCAAGAGTTGGGAACAGATCGGTCTGAAGGACAGCCGCCATATCTCTCGCGTGCGGGTACATCCGCGGGACCCGGACCTGGTCTACGCCGCCGTGATGGGCGATCTCTATAAAGACTCCGAGGAGCGCGGCGTATACCGCAGCAAGGACGGCGGAAAGACCTGGGAACGCATCCTTTTCGCCAACGCCGGCGCCGGCGCGGTGGACCTCAGCATGAACCCCGCCAACCCCCGTGAGCTGTACGCTTCCACCTGGACGATCCGCCGCACCCCCTACAGCCTCGAAAGCGGCGGGGAGGGCAGCGGCCTCTGGAAGAGCACCGACGGCGGTGACAGCTGGACGGAGATCACCGGCAATAAAGGACTGCCTAAAGGCACCTGGGGCATCAACGGCGTGGCCGTGAGCCCCGTTGATGGCAACCGGGTATACACCATCATCGAAAACGAGGAAGCGGGTGGCGTGTACGTGAGCAACGACGCGGGCGAAACCTGGCAGGCCCGCAGCGACGACCGCTCCCTCCGGCAGCGCGCCTGGTACTACACCCGCATCTACGCCGACCCCCAGGATATCGACGGGGTGTACGTGATGAACGTCAGCTACCACCACAGCACCGACGGCGGCCGGACCTTTAAATCCAACGATGCCCCCCACGGCGACCACCACGACCTGTGGATCGCGCCCGAGGACAATGACCGCATGATCATCGCCGACGACGGCGGCGCGCAGGTGTCCTTCGACCAGGGCGAAAATTGGAGCACCTACTACAACCAGCCCACCGCCCAGTTCTACCGCGTAGTGACCGACAACGCCTTCCCCTACCGCATCTACGGGGCGCAGCAGGATAATTCCACGATCCGCATCGCCCACCGTACCGACGGCGGCAGCATCGGGGAGTCCGACTGGGAAGCGACCGCCGGGGGAGAGTCCGCCCACCTCGCCGTTGATCCGGAGAATCCGGACATCGTATACGGCGGCAGCTACGGCGGCCTGCTCACCCGCTACGACCACAAGAACAACCAGCAGCGGGCGATCAACGTATGGCCCGACAACCCGATGGGCTACGGCGCCGACGGGATGAAGTACCGCTTCCAGTGGAACTTCCCCATCTTCTTCAGCCCCAACGATCCCAAGATGCTCTACACCACGAGCAACCACGTGCACCGCAGCACCGACGAAGGGGACACCTGGGAGATCATTAGCCCCGACCTGACCCGCAACGAGGCCGAGAAACTGAAGAGCAGCGGCGGTCCCATCACCCAGGACAACACCGGCGTGGAATACTACGCCACCATCTTCGCCGCCGCGGAAAGCCCCATTGAACCCGGCGTGATGTGGACCGGCAGCGACGACGGGCTGGTCTACGTGACCCGCGACAACGGCGAAAATTGGACCGACGTGACGCCTAAGGAGGCACCCAAGTACATCATGTGGAACAGCGTGGACGTGGATCGCCGGCAGAAGGGCGGCGTCTACCTTGCCGGCACCGCCTACAAGACGGGAGACTACACCCCTTACCTTTTCCACAGCAAGGACTATGGAAAGACCTGGAGCCGCATCGACAACGGGATCCCGCGGGGCGACTTCACGCGGGTCGTCCGTCAGTACCCCGGTAATCCGGACATCCTCTTCGCCGGTACCGAGAGCGCGCTGTACGTGAGCATGGACGACGGCAAGAACTGGCGGCCCTTTCAGCAGAACCTGCCCATCGTGCCGGTCACGGACCTCACCTTCAAAGACAACGACCTGATCGTCGCCACCCAAGGCCGCAGCTTCTGGATGATCGACGATATCACCCCCCTCACCCAGCTGGGTGAAGTGGCGAAGAATGCCGACTTCCACCTCTATAAGCCCGCCGACGCCTGGCGCATGGGAGGCTCCAGTCGTGAAAGCCGCACCGCCGGGGCCAACCACCCGGGTGGCATCAACTTCCAGCTTTACCTAAGCGAGGACGCCGCCAAGGACACCCTCGTCAAGACGCTCGCCATCCTCCAGGACGGCGATACCATCCGCACCTGGAGCACCGCCGCGAAGGAGAAGGCCGACAAACTTGAGCTTAAAGCCGGCGGACAGACCATCAACTGGGATATGCAGTTCCCCGACGGTACGGAATTTGACAACATGATCCTGTGGTGGGCCGGTACCGGCGGCCCTATGGCCCTGCCCGGAAATTACCAGGTGGCCTTCACCTACGGGGAGCGGGAGCAGAAGCGCGACTTCACCGTCAAGGCCGACCCGCGCGTCCAGGCTTCGGAGGAAGATCGGGAGGCCCAGTTCACCTTCATGAAGGAAGTGCAGGACAAGACCAGCGAGGCCCACCAGGTCGTCATCGACCTCCGCAAACTGCGCGGCCAGATCAAGGATTTCCAGGATCGCATCGCCGACCAGGAGATCATCGATTACGGTAAAGGCGTGATAGACAGCCTCACGGCCATCGAGGAATCCCTCTACCAGACCAAGAACCGCAGCGGGCAGGACCCCCTGAACTACCCGATCCGCCTGACCAACAAGCTGGCTCACCTGAACAGCCTCACGGGAATCGGTACCTACCGGCCCACCGCCTCCGCCTACACCGTGAAGGATGAGCTGACCCGGCAGATCGACGCAGAGATCGAGAAGTACCGCGCTATCGTGCGGGAGAAGGTGCCCGCCTACAACCGCATGATCCTGGAACACGAGGTCGAGGTGATCCAGCCCCCGAAATCCGATCCTTCCGCCCGGAAGAAATAAAACGAAGAAGCCGGGCTTAATCAGCGCACTACTACGAAGGCGCGGCTGGTCACCTGCCCTCCCGTCAGTTCCACCACCCGCAGCCGGTAGGTGCCGGCGGGAAGGTGGGATACGTCCACCCGGTCGGTGAGCACGGTCTCCGCCTCGGCATCGTAGGTGTGGCTTGCCGTCCGCCTACCGGTCAGGTCGAGTACGTCCACCTGTACCGGGCC